>JBAXLL010000092.1:0-6690 GCA_037134835.1 Verrucomicrobiota bacterium | reverse complement strand
GCTGAATGTGTTCCTCGACGACAACTTCGTCGCCGCCGGCCGCCTCGCCACCACCACCATGCCGCAGGAGCGTTTCCAGCTCGCGCTCGGGGCCGACGAGGGCATCGGCATCAGGCGCCGGCTCGTCAACCGTCTCACCGAGCAAGCCGGCTTCTCCGGCAAGACCACCCGCGTGACCTATGAATACCTTTTCACCGTGACGAACAACAAATCCGCCACCCAGTGCGTGATGTTCAAGGACGTGCTCCCCGTCTCCCGCGACGAAAAGATTGTCGTCAAGCTGATCGAGCCCGCCGAGCGCGACCTCGCCAAGCCCGAGGACATCATCGTGCCCGGTGCGTTGCCCAAGACCGGCATCACCCGGGAAGAGGAGGGTCGCATCGTCTGGCGGGCCGACGTCACTCCCGGCAAGGCCGGCGAGCGCAAGTTCACACTCAAGTTCACCGTCGAATATCCCAGCGATACCAACGTGGGCGGACTTTGAGGCCCGAACGATGCGGGCCTTTCATCCCATGAATTTCATCTTTCGTTCCTTTATTGAGACTCGCCTATTAGACTGACAGGTGGGCGCATCGGCAGGTACGTCGGCAACGCGCCATCACTCTCGTGGCTGAAAACCGAAACGCGGCCCATGGTTTTGAAAAGGCATCCAGCATTTCAACGCGGAGCCGATGAAGTCAGAAGAGGAGAACGGGGTAGCAGCGACGTAGCCCGGTCAACCTGACCGGGCTGGGGCCGGACTAGCCGCGGGCAGGTTGCCCGCGCTACGACCGAGAGGTCGGACATAGCCAGGACACGGAGGGAGGAGTCAGTTTACGGACGCCGAAGGCCGACATCAGCCAATTGATCCAGAGAGACCCAAGGCACACGGAGGCCGAAGGGTAAGGGCTGAAATGCGGGAGTTTCACTAGTTCAGGCACCACAGCGCGCCATTCAGCACCGCGGCAAAACTCACCCACGCCAGATACGGCCAGAGCAGAGCGGCGGCGACGCGATGTAACCGCCAGAACGCCACGATGGTCTAGGCGAGGGCGCACCACAGCAGGAGGATTTCCCCAAAGGCCAGACCGGGACGCTGCAACCCGAAGAACAGCGGTGTCCAGGCGGCATTGAGCGCAAGCTGCACGAGGAACGGCACCAGCGGACGGCGCGGCGCGGCAATGCCGGCGCGTTTCCACACCAACTAGGCCGCCACCGCCATCAGCAGATAAAGCCCCGTCCAGACCGGACCGAACACCCAACCCGGCGGATTCCACGAGGGCTTGCGCAACGCGGCATACCATGCCCCAGGCAAGAACAGCGCCCCGAGCGCTGCCGCCCCAAAGCAGAGCAACTCCCAGCCAACCAGACCCCACCCGACCTGGCGGCGGTTCATGGCTGCAGTGCTCATGGTGGTTGCGGTCAAGGGCAAGTGGCGGTCGTCACCCCCTTCCTCAGGCCCCGTGGCAGGATTTGTATTTTTTGCCGCTGCCGCAGGGGCAAGGATCGTTCCGGCCGACCTTGGGAAAGGCGCGCGAGGCGGGCACCGGCTTCGGCATGGGGAGCGTGATTTCTTTGGGGGGTTCCGGTGCTGCCGGCACCGCCGGCGGCGGCACGGCCGGGGCCACGTCGGCCGGCCCGACGGCCTTCGCCGTGCGGCTGAGGACGGCGAGCATATTTTCAAACACGGAAAGGTTGGACGCGCTGCGGAAGAGGCCGGTGCAGATTTGCAGGCGCACATTGTTCATGAGCTCCTCGAAATACTTGTAGGCTTCGCTTTTGTACGCGACGAGTGGATCGGTCTGGCCGTAGCTGCGGAGACCGACCGCCTGACGGAGGTTCTCCATCTCGGTGAGATGCTCCTGCCAGTGGTGGTCAATGGCGTTGATGACGACGTAGCGCTCCAGCGCGCCGAGGGCGTCGGGATTCTCGACGGACTCCTTCACGGCATAGGCGGACGAAATTTTTCCGACGACGGTCTTCGTGAGCGCGACGGGATCGGAGCCGGTGAGGTCGGCGAGCCGGAGGCCGATCGGAAAGGCGCCGTTGGCCCAGCCGAGAAAACTTTCCAACGCGGTCTGGCCCGCGCCACCCGGGCCGGCGATGCCGGCGTTTTCGAGCCGCGAGGCGATCTCCTCCTCGATCTGCTCAAAAATAATGTCCCGCGGACGTTCGGCATGGATGGCGGCGTTGCGGATGCCATAGACGACCTCACGCTGCTGGTTGAGCACGTCGTCATATTGGAGCAGGCGCTTGCGCTGCGAAAAATTCTGCTGCTCGACTTTTTTCTGCGCGCTCTCGATGGAACGGTTGAGCCAGGGGTGCTCCAGCTCCTCGCCCTCCTTCATCGAGCCCTCCATGATTTTCGAGGCCAGGTTGCCCTGCAGGAAGAGCCGCAGCAGTTCGTCCTCGAGCGAGAGATAAAACTTGGTGAGGCCGGGGTCGCCTTGACGGGAGCAGCGGCCGCGCAGCTGGCGGTCAATGCGGCGCGACTGGTGCCGCTCGGTGCCGATCACGTAGAGGCCGCCGAGCTCGCGCACCCCCTCGCCCAGCTTGATGTCGGTGCCGCGGCCGGCCATGTTGGTCGCGATGGTCACGGCCCCGCGCTGGCCGGCACGGGTCACGATGTCGGCCTCCTGCGCATGGAACTTGGCATTGAGCACGGTGTGGATGACCCCCGTGCGTTTGAGCATGCGCGAGAGCACCTCAGAAGACTCGACGCTCACCGTGCCGACGAGGACGGGCTGGCCGCGCCGGTGGGCCTCCTCGATCTCCTTCACCACGGCGGCGAACTTGTCGCGGCGGGTCTTGTAGATCACGTCGTTTTTGTCGAGACGGATGCAGGGCCGGTTGGTCGGGATCACCTGAACAGCGAGCTTGTAGATGTCAAAAAACTCCGTCGCCTCGGTCTCGGCGGTGCCGGTCATGCCGGCGAGCTTCTCATACATGCGAAAATAGTTCTGGATCGTGATGGTCGCATAGGTGCGGGTCTCGCGCTCGATGGCGACGCTTTCCTTGGCCTCGACGGCCTGATGGAGACCATCGGACCAGCGGCGGCCGGGCATCACGCGGCCGGTGTTTTCATCCACGATCATCACCTTGCCCTCCTGCACGACGTATTCGACGTCCCGCTCGTATAGGGCGTAGGCGCGCAGGAGCTGCGAAATGGCGTGGATGTCCTCGGACACCACCGAGTAATGCTGCTGCGCGGCGAGCTTTTGCTGCTCGCGCTGCTCCGGGGTGAGCCGGTGGTCGCGATCGAGGTCGCTGAACGCGGTGGCAAGGTCGGGCAGCATGAACGCGTCGGGATTGTCCGGGCGGAGCTTCGTGCGGCCGATCTCAGTGAGGTCGGCCTGATGCTGCCGCTCATCAATGACGAAGAGCAAAATCTCCTTAAGCCGAAACATCTCCTCCTTCTGGAAATCACTGTTCATCTCCGTCTCGTAGCGGTCCAGCAGCTTGCGCCACTCGGGCTGCTCCATGAGCCGGAGCAGCTGCTTGTTTTTGGGGTGGCCCATTTTCACCTGCAACAGCTTGTGGGCGGCCCGCTCCTTGTCGGCGGCGGTGACGCCGGATTTTTCCAAGATCTCCTTCGCCTCCGTCACGAGTCGGTTGCACAGACGGATCTGGTCATTGACGAGGCTGTCCACGCCGGGCTTGAGCCGCGTGAAAGGCTGCTCGCGCTCGATCGGTGCGGGGCCGGAGATGATGAGCGGGGTGCGGGCCTCGTCCACCAGAATCGAGTCCACCTCGTCCACAATGCAAAACCAGTGGTCACGTTGCACCTGGTCCTCCTTGCGCGTGGCCATGCCATTGTCGCGCAGATAATCGAAACCAAACTCGCTCGCCGTGCCGTAGGTGATGTCACGCCCATACATCTCGCGGCGCGCCTCGGAGCTCATCTGTTGCTGGATGCAGCCGACGGTGAGGCCGAGAAAGTTGTAGAGGTAGCCCATCCACTCGGAATCGCGGCGAGCGAGATAGTCGTTGACGGTGACGAGCTGGGTGTTTTTGCCCGTCAGCGCGTTGAGGTAGAGCGGCAGCGTCGCGACAAGGGTTTTGCCCTCGCCCGTCGCCATTTCCGAGATCCGACCCTGATGCAACGCCATGCCCCCGATGAGCTGCACATCGAAATGAACCATGTTCCACTCGAGCTCGTGCTCGCAGACAATGATTTTGCGACCGACCAGCCGACGGGCCGCATTCTTCACGGCGGCGAATGCCTCGGGCAAAATCGCATCGAGCGATTCACCGGCTTTAAACCGGGCCCGAAACTCCTCGGTCTTGGCGCAGAGCTGGTCATCGCTGAGCGCGGCATAGGCGGCGTCGAAGGCGTTGGCCTGCGCCACGACGGGGCGCGCGGCGTCGAGAAACTTTTTGTAGTGCCGGCCGGTAAAACGTTTGAAGAGGGATGCAAACATGAAAAGGTGGGAGCGTAAGCCGCGCCGGGGCGTTGGCAAATGCAAAGGGGCACCGCGACGGTCGACCAAGGACCGGCTGGCCGTACCCTCCTGGACATCGGCAGAACGCGCGCCGCCGCCCGTCCGGCCGAGACGCAGCGCCTGCGAAAGGAGCTTGGCACCAGTTGAATCGGCTGGCATAAAGAACGGACCGCATGCTGCCACTCACCGACTCCGCCACCCTCGCACCTTTTAACCCCGCCGGGGCCAAAGTGCTGGTCGTGGACGATGACCGGGTGAACCGGCGCATCCTGCACGGCATCCTCCAGACCGCTGGCTATGTGATCGCCGAGGCCGGCTCCGGCGAGGAAGCCCTGGTGCTCTGCGAGGAGTTCCAGCCCGAGCTCGTGCTGCTCGACGTGATGCTCCCCGGCCTGGACGGCTTTGCCACCTGCCGTGAGCTGATCAAACGCCACGGAAAAGCGGCGCCACCCGTCATTTTTATCACGGCCAAAAACGCCTCCGACGACATCGTCGAAGGACTGGAGGCCGGGGGCGTGGACTATGTGCCGAAGCCTTTCCGCCAAAACGAGGTGCTGGCCCGCATCCGCACGCACCGCAGATGCGCCGGCTGGTGGCCGAGCAGCGCGCGCTCGTCACCCAGCTCAGCCGCGCCAACGAGGCCAAAAACAAGTTCCTCGGCATGGCCGCGCACGATCTGCGGAACCCGCTGGCGTCCATCCGCGGCCTAGCGGAGTTCATGCGTGACGGCGTCGTGGGCGAGCTTTCGCCCGACCAACTTGACCTCGTCAACACCATGCATCAGGCCAGCCAGTCCATGCTCGACCTAGTCAACGACCTGCTCGATGTGGCAACGATCGAGGCCGGCGAACTCAAGCTCCAGCTCGCGCCCGCCAAACTGGGTGAACTGCTCGAAAAATCAGTGGCGCTCAGCAGCATGGAGGCGGCGAAGAAAAAGACTTTGGTGGTCTTTACTACGTCGGCCGCCCGCACCGGCCTGATCCTTCCGCTCGACGCCGCCAAGATGCGGCAGGTCGCCGACAATCTCCTCAGCAACGCGGTGAAATACTCCCCCCCCCGGCTCCACCGTGACGGTCGAGCTCACGGTCGGCGGCGGCACTTGCCAGTTTTCCGTGCAGGACGAGGGGCCCGGCATCCCCGACAGCGAGCGCGATAAGCTGTTCAAGGACTTCGGCCGGCTCTCGGCCAAACCCACCGGCGGCGAAAAAAGCACCGGCCTCGGCCTGGCCATCTGCCGCAAAATCGTCGAGGCCCACGGCGGCACCATCGTTGCCGAAAACACGCCCAAACCCGGACACGGCTGCGCGTTTCGCGTCACCCTCATTGCCGACGCCCGCCGTCACGGTTCTGGCGTAGTCGTTGAAATACCGTGCCGGGGCCGGCGGGATGGTCTCCGCCCCGCGCAGCCCCGCAGCGGCGAGCAGCGCAATGACGAGGGCCAGGAGCCGAAGGGTGATTTTCATCAGCAAGCTTATCGGGCGGTGGCCGGCTTCGAGAAATCAAACTGGACCGCCGTCGGTTTGTCCGCTCCAGCCGTGGCGGCAAAGTAGGCTTTTTCCTTAAAACCCAGCGCGGCGGCGAAAAAGACGGCCGGCACCCGCCTGATGGCCGAATTGTAGTCGAGCGAGGCATCGTTGAAACGGCCGCGCTCGACGGCGATGCGGTTTTCCGCACCCTCGATCTGGGACTGGAGAGTGCGGAAGCCTTCCGTCGCTTTCAGCGCCGGATAGTTCTCCGCCACCACCAGCAGCCGCGACAGCGCCGACGAGAGCTGGCCCTGGGCTTTCTCAAACTCGGCGAGCTGCGTGGGGGTGGGCGTCGCGCCGGGACTGAGCGACACCTTGCCGACGGAGGCGCGGGCCTCGGTGATTTCGGTCAGGGTGTTGCGTTCGAAATTCGCCGCGCCGGAGACGGTGGCGACGAGATTGGGGATGAGATCGGCGCGGCGCTGATAGACGTTTTGCACCTGCGCCCATTGGGCATCCACCGCCTGCGAGCGGTTGACGAGGCCGTTGTAGGTGCTGACCCCGGCGAGGACCACGAAAATGACGAACAGCAGGCCGGCACCGAGAATTCCGAGGAGGATTTTGTTCATGACTGTACATGAGATGTCCGCTTCACCCGGAAACTCAAGCACCCGGAGCTTGGAAACCGAAAGGATTTTTCCAACTTTGCCGTGGGTTGGTCAGTGGGTCTTTTTGCGTAGGCCACCTGCTTGCAGGCGCTCTCTGTCCGAAGCGCGAGCAAGCTCGCGGCCTACCAGACAAAC
>JBAXLL010000091.1:0-6698 GCA_037134835.1 Verrucomicrobiota bacterium | reverse complement strand
CCGCGCCGCCTTCAAGGCCGTGCAGGCGGGACGGCAGGTCGCGATTTTGGTGCCGACCACCGTGCTCGCGCAGCAGCATCTGAACACCTTCCGTGAGCGCATGGCCGGCTGGCCGGTCGCGGTCGAGCTGCTCAGCCGTTTTCGCACGCCGCGCGAGCAGAAAAAAATCCTCGCCGCCACCGGCGCGGGGCAGGTGGACATCCTCGTGGGCACGCACCGGCTGCTCGGGCGCGACGTGGTGTTTCGCAACCTCGGTCTCGTCGTCGTGGACGAGGAGCAGCGCTTCGGCGTGCGCCACAAGGAGACCCTCAAGCGCCTGCGCGCCGACGTGGACGTGCTCTCGCTCAGCGCCACCCCCATCCCGCGGACGCTCTATCTCGCCATGACCGGCGCGCGCGACCTGAGTGTGATCGAAACCGCGCCCGCCAACCGCCACCCGATCCAGACCATTGTGAAAACCTACGATGACGCCGTGGTGGCCGATGCCGTCCGCCATGAGCTGCGGCGCGGCGGCCAGGTGTTTTACCTGCACAACCGCGTGGCGACCATCGAGACGGTCGCCACCCGGCTGCGCGCGCTGGTGCCCGGCGTGAGCGTGGCCGTCGGCCACGGCCAGATGGACGCCGAGGAGCTCGAGCGGGTGATGACCGAGTTTGTCGCCGGGAGGTTTTCCGTGCTCGTCTGCACGACCATCATCGAAAGCGGCCTCGACATCCCGAACTGCAACACGCTCATCATCGAGGGGGCGGACCGTTTCGGCCTGTCGCAGCTCTACCAGTTGCGCGGGCGCGTCGGACGTTTCAAGCACCAGGCCTACGCCTACCTGCTCCTGCACCGGCATACCCGGCTGCTGGATCCCGCCCGCCAGCGCCTCACGGCCCTGCGGGCGCACAACCAGCCCGGGGCGGGCTTTCGCATCGCCATGCGCGACCTTGAGCTGCGGGGCGCGGGCAACCTCCTCGGCTCCGAACAGAGCGGCCACATCGTCGGCGTCGGTTTCGAGCTGTATTGCCAGCTGTTGCGGCAAAGTGTCGCCCGGCTGAAAGGCGAAAAATCGGCCGCGATCATCCGCGCCCAGGTGCAGCTCGACTTCGTCCATGTCGGCGAGGCCGCGCCCACCGCCGCCCGCGGCCGGCACGAGGACAGCTACACCGTGCTGCGCGACGCCGAGCAGGCTTCCGCCGGTGCGGTCGCGGTCGCAAGCATCGCCGCGCGCCTGCCTCCGGCCTATCTGGGCGAAACGCGGCTGCGCCTGGATTTTTACCGCCGGATCGCGCTCGCCGGCTCTATGCCCGCGCTCCGGGAAATCGAAGCCGAGCTGCGCGACCGTTTCGGGCCGTTTGGCGACGAGGTGCGCGCGCTGCTGCTCGTCACGGAGATCCGCCTGCACGCCGAGCAAAAAGGCCTGGTCGCCATCGTGACGGAGGGCAGCCGCCTGAACTGCCTGCGCCACTCCGGCCGGCGCGACGACTGGGTCATGCCCGGCGCCCGTTTTCCGAGATTGACCGCGCCCAAGCCTCTCCTACGGTTGCGGGAAATCATCCTGTTTCTGAACCACCTGCCCGCTCCTCCCGCCTAATGCCACGCCTCCTCCGCGCTCCCGCCCTGCTGTTCGCCGTGGTTCTTTCGGCCCGGGTTTTCGCCGCCGACAGCCCGCCCGCCCTCCTGACGCCGCCACCGCCACCGGCCGGCACCGCGTTGCCCGAGGCCACGATCATCGCCAAAGTTGAGAACCGCATCATCACGCTGGGAGACGTGCGCCGGGAAGTGGAACTGCGCGTGGATTACATCAGGAAGAACGCGGCCAATGAGCGGGAGTTTTACCGGGATCTGGCGGCACTGCAAAACGACATGCTCAACGAGCTGATCAACCGCGCCCTCGTGCTGATTGATTTTCAAAAGGACGGCAAACGCAAGGTTCCCGCCAGTGTGATTGACGAGGACATCGACCGCCAGATCCACAGTACCAAATACAACGGCGACCGTCTGAAGTTTCTGGCCGACCTGAAAAACAACGGAATGTCGCCACGCGACTACCGCAAGAACGAGGAGGAAAACCTGATCTATGAGTACATGCTCGGCCAGCAGCGCCGGAGCGAAACCGTCATCAGCCCCGCCAAGGTCGAGGCCTATTACAACGCGCACAAGGACAAGTATCAGCAGGAAGACGCCGTCCGCCTCCGCCTCATCACCTTCACCCGGGCCGAGGGGATGGATGACGCGCAGCTCCTCGCCCGCGTCCAGTCCGTGCTCGCCCGCCTGAAAGCCGGCGAAAAATTCGAGACGCTCGCCCGCGAGCTGACCGATGTCCAGGCCCACCGGGCCAAGGGCGGCGACCTCGGCTGGACCAAAAAGACCGAGCTTAAGCCCGAGTTTGCCACCCCCGCCTTCACGCTCGACAAAGGCGAGATCGGCGGGCCCATCGTCACGCCCGAAGCCGCCTTTCTCATGCTCATCGAAGATCGCAGGGCCGCCGGCCTCCAGCCGCTCGCCGAAGTGAGCGGCGAGATCCAAAAGGATCTCGCCACCCAGCTCGGCCTCGAGGCCCAGGCCCGCTACATCGCACGCTTGCGGGCCAACGCCTACATCCGGGTCTACGAGCCGGCGGCGGCCGAGCCGGCCCCCGGCCGGCCGTAATGCCCCGGCGGGCCGCCCGGCAGCGGCTAACCTCGCGCGGGCATCGCGCCCGACCCTCCGATCATTGCAGTCAAGGGAGCTGCGCCGTTCGCACTCGGCTAGGCGTACCCAACCCCTTGAGGCCCGGGCTGGGCACACGCCAGCTTGAAATCCGCAGTGACGCAGATTGTCAGAAATTATGCTTTTGTTTGCGAACTGGCCGAAGCTATTTTCTGTCTCACTATGTCCACCTTCCCCGTCCTCATCGCTGGCCAATGGCGTCCCTCCCAGTCCGCCGGCACGTTCCGCGTCGAAAATCCCGCCACCGGCGAGGTGCTGCCCGGCGAGTATCCTGTGAGCTCATGGGCCGACTGCGACGCCGCACTCACCGCCGCCACGGCCGCCGCCGCCGTGCTGCGCACCCTGACCCCCGAGCAGATTGCCAAATTTCTCAACCGCTACGCCGACCGCCTGGAGGCGCGCAAGGCTGAGCTCGTTGACCTGACGCACGCAGAGACCGGCCTGCCGAAAGCCCCGCGCCTCTCAGACGTCGAGCTGCCCCGCACGACCGGCCAGCTCCGCCAGGCCGCCGCCGCCGTGCTCGAAGGCTCGTGGGCCATGCCTACCATTGACACGAAGAACGGCCTGCGCTCCGTGCTTGGCCAGCTCGGACCGGTGGTCGTGTTCGGCCCCAACAATTTCCCCTACGCCTTCTCCGGCGCGGCGGGTGGCGACTTCGCCGCCGCCATCGCCGCCGGCAACCCCGTCATCGCCAAGGGCCATCCGCTTCACGCCGGCACGACCCGCTTCCTCGCCAATGAGGCGCTGGAGGCTCTCAAGGAAACCGGCCTGCCCCTCGCGACCGTGCAGCTCGTCCACCGCATCGAGCCCGCCACCGGCCTGCGCCTCGTGTCCGACCCGCGCACGGGCGGCAGCGGCTTCACCGGCAGCCGCGGCGCCGGCATCAAGCTCAAGAACGCCTCCGACGCCGTGGGCAAGCCCTTCTACGCCGAGCTCTCCAGCATCAACCCTGTGGTGTTCTTCCCCGGCGCGCTCAAGGAGCGCGGCGCAAAGCTCTCCGAGGAGTTCGCCGGCAGCGCCACGCTCGGCGGCGGCCAGTTCTGTACCAACCCCGGCCTCATCATCCTCTTCGCATCCGATGACACTGAAAAATTCATCGCCGACGTGAAAACCCGTTTCGAGGCCGCCAACCCGCCCGTGCTGCTCGGCAAGCCCGTCGTGCGCTCCCTCACCGAGGGCGTCGCGGCGCTCAAGGCCGCCGGCGCCCAGCTTCTCACCGGCGGCGCGCCGGTGGCCGGCCCCGCCTGCCGGCACGCCAACACGCTCTTCCGCGTGTCTGGCGCTGAGTTCCTCGCCAAGCCGCACCAGCTCCAGACCGAGATGTTCGGCACCGCCTCGCTGCTCGTGGTGGTGCGCGACCTCGCCGAGGCCGCCGCCGTGCTGAATCAACTGGAGGGCAACCTCACCGGCTCGCTCTACTCCGACACCGCCGGTTCCGACGACGCCGCCTACGCCAAGCTCGAACCGATCCTGCGCGCGCGTGTCGGCCGCCTGCTCAACGACAAGATGCCCACTGGCGTCGCGGTCAGCCCCGCGATGAACCACGGCGGGCCATTCCCAGCGACGGGCCATCCCGGCTTCACGGCCGTCGGTATCCCCGCCAGCATCCGCCGCTTCGCCGCGCTGCAATGCTATGACAACGTCCGCGCCGCCCGCCTGCCCGCCTCACTCGGCAACAAGAATCCGAACGGCAAGATGTGGCGCCTGATTGACGGCCAGTGGTCACAGGCGGATGTGAGCTGAGATCCTATCTGAATAATTGTAGGGGCGCAGGCTAGCTGCGCCCGTTGGGCGATCGCTGACATCGGGCGCAGCAAGCCTGCGCCCCTACGAGTGCCCGATCCCGAATCCATCCCGCCCGATTTTGTTCGCGGGCTCAGTTCGCCGTCACCGCGAAGGCTTGCAGCTGGCGGATGTCGCCGCTCGATGCTCCGACCATCACCTCGAAGACGCCCGGCTCGACGACGAAGGTATGCGTTTTCTCGTCCCAGAACGCGAGCTTCTCGCCGGGCACCGCAAGCGTGACGGTGCGTTTCTCGCCGGGCTTGAGGCTGATGCGTGAGAAGCCGCGCAGCTCCTTCTCGGGGCGCTTCACGCTGCTCATGACTTGATGGACGTAGAGCTGCACGACCTCGTCGCCCGCAACCTTGCCGGTGTTGGTGACCTCGACGCTGACGTTCACAACGCCGGCGGACTTGATCTGCCTGGCAGAGAGTTTCAGCGCGCCGTAGCTGAACGTCGTGTAGCTCAGGCCGTGGCCGAAGGGGAACAGCGGGGCGCCGTTCACATACATGTAGGTGAAACCCTTGGTGATGTCGTATTCGGTGAGCGGCGGCACCTGCGCCTCGGAGGCATAGACCGTGTGCGGGAGGCGGCCGGCGGGATTCACGTCGCCGAAGAGCACGTCGGCGATGGCGTGGCCGCCCTCCTCGCCGGGCCACCAGGCCTGGAACATCGCGGGGACATGCTCCTTGATCCACGGCACGGTGAGCGGGCCGGCGCTCAGCTCGACGACGATGGTGCGCGGGTTGGCGGCGGCGACGGCCTCGACCAGCGCCTCCTGCGTGCCGGGGAGCGCGAGCGAGGTGCGGTCACGGCCTTCCTGCTCGATATTGCGGTCCGTGCCGACAAACACGATCGCGACATCGGCGTCGCGGGCGAGCGCGACGGCCGCAGGCAGACCGTCGGCGTCGGCACCGACGGCACCCCCGCCGCCGCCCGCGCCGCGGAGGGCGGCGCCGGACGCGGTGACGATCTCGATGCCGGGGCCGGCGCGGTCCTTGAGACCTTGGAGCGCCGAGATGGCGGAGCTGTAGGTGCCGTTGTAATTGTTGGTCTGGATCACGCTGGCGAGCGGGCCGAGGACGGCGATGCGTCTGAGCCTGGTCTTGTCGAGCGGGAGCAGATTCGTGCGGTTTTGCAGGAGGACGATGGATTGCTGCGAGGCCTTGAGCGCGAGGGCCCGGTGCGCGGCGCTGTCAATGACGGAAGTCGGGATCTTGCTGTAGGGATTGGACTCGAACGGGTCGAACTCGCCGAGCCTCATCCGCACGCGCATCACGCGGGCGACGGCGTCGTCGAGGCGTGCCATCGTGAGCGTGCCGGCCTGCACGGCCAGAGGGATATTGTCCTGGTATTCCTTGTCGGAAAAATCCACTCCGGCCATGACGGATTGCGCGACGGCGTCGGTGACCGTCAGCCCGGTCGAGCGGTCGGCGACCATCGTGCGCACGCCGCCGAGGTCGGAGACGACAAAGCCCTCGTGGCGCCAGGCGTTTTTAAGGACGCCGGTGAGCAGCCAGCGGTTGATGTTGTTGTGAACGCCGTTGAGGGCGTTGTAGCTGGCCATGACGGAGTCGGCATGGCCCTCGACAATGGCGTCGCGAAAATGCGGCAGCCAGTATTCATACATCATGCGCTCGGTCACGGTGGCGTTGAGGCTCTGACGGTTGGTCTCGACGTTGTTGACGGCGTAGTGCTTCAGCGTGCTGGCGATCTTGAGGTGGAGCGGGTCGTCGCCATGGAGGCCCTCGACATAGGCGACGGCCATGCGGCCGGTGAGAAACGGGTCCTCGCCGAACGCCTCGTGGTTGCGGCCCCAGTAGGGGTTGCGGCCGATGTTGATGACAGGGTCGCGGTAAATGAGGCCCTTGTGCTGGCCGGGGGCGTTGGGGTCGAGGTGCCAGCCGTTGTAGATCGCGCGCGCCTCGTCGGAGAGGGCGGTGGCGATTTCCTTCACGAGCTGAAGGTTCCAAGTGGCCGACATGGCGATGCACGCGGGGAACATCGTCGTCGGGCGGCCAGTCCACTGCACGCCGTTGAGGCACTGGTTCCACTGGTCGGCGCGGAAATTGAAGCGCTCAAGGGTCGGACCGACGTGGTTGAGCGCCTGCGCTTTTTCCTCGAGGGTCATGCGCGACACGAGGTCGGCGACGCGCGCTTCGAGGGGAGCGGCGGGGTTGCGGAAAAGCGCATTGGACGGAATGGGTGGACCGGCGGGC
>JBAXLL010000090.1:0-6727 GCA_037134835.1 Verrucomicrobiota bacterium | reverse complement strand
GCCCAATCCCTTTGTGACCACGCCGATGGTCTGGGATGCCGACATCAATCCCGAAGGCTTCGCCGAACAGGTGAAATACCGCGATGGCAACAACGAGTTCTCGGCTAATTTTGGCCAGTTCATCTACAGCACCGGCGGCACGCAGAATGCGTTCGGCGCCGCCCCCAACAGCAACGACATCTTCATGCTCGGCTGGCAGGCCGGCTACAAACGGTATGTGGACGGCACGACCACCTTCTTCCAGGTCAACCCCACTCTCTACAGCTATGCCAACCTCGACCGGGTCAACAATCCGGTCGCCTTTAACGGCGTCTTCTCCGCCGCCAAGCAGACCGCAATCAACGACCTCCTCGTGTTTGAACTACCTGCGGAATACGACTGGCTGATCGGCGGCACGCCCGTGCGGGTCTTCGGTGACTATGCCGTCAATTTCGCCGGCGACGACCGCGCCCGCAAGTTTGCCGGAGCGGTCAAAAGCGGTGAAAGCACCGCCTACACCCTCGGCGCGCAATATGGCAAGGCCGCCAACCGAGGCGAGTGGGATGTCCGCGCTTTCTGGCAGTCCGTCGGTGCTTTCGCCCTCGACCCCAATCTCGTCGACTCAGACCTCTTTGACAGCCGCGTCAACATGCAGGGCCTCGTCTTCAATGTTAACTACGCCTTGGGCGCGGCCACCCAGCTCACCCTTACCTACGGTGATGGTCGCCGCAAAAATCAGTCCCTCATCGCCCCGGGTGCCGGCGACATCGCCACCGTCAACACCACGCTCGCCAACACCCTGCAGCGCCTCCGGGTTCTCCAGCTCGACCTGAACATCAAGTTCTGAACCACCCTCGTCTCTGCGATCATCCCTCACTTCTTCCATGAAAACTCCTCTTGTTCTCCTCCTCGCTCTTGCCGCCGCCACCGCCGTCCACGCGCAAAAGCTCGTCATCAAGGGTTCCGACACCCTCGGGGCCAAGCTCGTGCCCCAGCTCGCGGAAGCCTACAAGACCGCGCACCCCGGCGTGTCTTTTGAAATCGCCGCCGAAGGCTCGACCACTGGCATCGTCGCCATCACCGACGGCACCGCGCAGATCGGCATGAGTTCGCGCCGCGCCACCCCCGTTGAGTTGTCCGCCGCCACGGCCAAGGGAGTCAACATGAAGAATACCATCGTAGCCTACGACGGCATTGGCATCATCGTGAATGCCAAGTCCCCGCTCACCGGCCTCACCAAGCGGCAGGTCGAACAGATCTTCGCCGGCGACATCACCGACTGGTCCGCCGTCGGCGGTCCTGCGGGCAAAATCTCGATCTACACCCGCAACACCTCCTCCGGCACGTTCAAGGACTTCAAGGATCTCGCCATGAACAAGCGCGACTACGCCGGCTCCGCCCAGCTCATGGCCGGCAACGAGCAGATCGTCGCCGAAGTCGCCAAAAATCCCAATGGCATCGGCTACGTCGGCATGGCCTATCTCACCGAGCCGGGCATCAAGGTCCTCTCGGTTGGCGGCATCCTGCCTAACAAGGAGAATGTCATCACCAAAACCTACGAGTACTCCCGTCCCACCTTCTACTACACAAATGGTGAGCCCACGGGCGAGGCGGCCAAGTTCATGGAGTTCACCCTCAGCCCCGCCGGACAGGCCATCGTTGAGAAAGTTGGCTTTGTCGCCGTCCCGCCAGCCAAAAAGTGAGCCCAGTCTGTTTCGTCACCGAAACGTAACCTAGCCCGCTTGACCCTCGGTCGGCGGGCTTTGTTCTACCTGAGAAATCCACCCGCGCCTCCGCCACGCGCCATCCGCTTTACCGCCACCACTATCATGGCTTCCACCCGCATTCCGCCGTCCAGCGACGCCCAGGCGGATGCAGTGCCCGCTGCCAACACAGCGGGCTTTCTCGCCAACAAGGCCCGTTTCCGGCTCTTCGGGCTCACGCTCGATGGCTGTATCAAGGTCTTCTTCGGCGGCAATGCTGTCGTCGCGGTGGTCGTCCTGACGCTGATCACGATCTTCCTCTTCAAGGAGGGCGGCGGCTTCACCGCCCAGAACCGCGCCAATCTGGAAATCTACCGTCGCGCCGGCCTCGAATGGGTGGAGTTCATCCGTGCGCAGGAACAGGACCACACCGCCCTCGCCCGCCAGCTGGCCGACCTCCGCCTGCGTCAGTTCACCAACCTGACGGCGGGGGGCCGGACCCCAGCCGAAGCCAATGCCGCGCTCACGGGCTTCGACGATTTTGCGGACAGATTTTCCGACGCCATCGTGCCCTTGCGCGGCCTCGCCTCCGACCTGAGCGAGGTCGCCTCCGGCCTCAAGGCGAAATTTGCCATCGCCGAGAACAGGAAAATCGAACGCGAACAGCTTCTCGCCGCCGGCAAGACCGACGACGCGGCCAAGGTCGTGATCAGCGAGATAGATTTCGAGGCGGAGCTAAAACCGATCCTCGGCACCTTGCCCGCCTACCAGGCGGCCAGCGCGGAGACTGCAGCCAAAATCACCGCGGTTCTCGCCGCGCAGGTCGTGCTGCCAACACCCGCGTTGCAGGAGCGGCTGGAAAAATTCCGGCGGCTTGCCACCGCTTATGTCGCTGGCTTTCCCGCCATTGAGCAGAATCTCCGGACGTGGGATTACCGCCGGCCCGTGCCGTTTTTCCGCTCCATCACGTCCTTCATCTTCGGCCGCGACTGGATCCCGCAGAGCTCCTGGCAGGAGTGGTATGGCATCCTCCCGCTTTTCGTCGGCTCCCTCATGGTGTCGTTCGTCGCGCTGCTCTTCGCGGTGCCGCTCGGCATCGGTGCGGCCATTTATATCAATCAGCTCGCCTCGCCCGCTGAGCAAAGGATCGTCAAGCCTTGTATCGAGTTCATCTCGGCCATCCCCTCCGTTGTGCTCGGCTTCTTCGGGGTGATCTTTCTCGGCGAGAACCTGCGTTTGCTGTCGCAGCAGTCATGGCTCGCCTGGGTGCCCGGCTTCCCGTTCAGCGAGCGGCTTAATATCCTGACCGCTGGCTGCCTGCTCGCCCTCATCGCGGTGCCGACGATCTTTACGCTTGCCGAGGACGCGCTGAACAATGTCCCCCGCTCCTTCAAGGAAGCTTCGTTCGCCCTCGGTGCCTCGCGACTGCAGACCATCCTCAGGATCATCGTGCCCGCCTCGCTCTCCGGCATCATTTCCGCCGTGCTGCTCGGCCTTGGCCGGGTGATCGGCGAGACCATGGTCGTCCTGCTCTGTGCGGGCAACCGTATCGCCATCCCTGATTTTACCGCCGGTCTCGCCGTCATCACGCAGCCGGTCCACACCATGACCGGCCTCATCGCCCAGGAGATGGGCGAGGTGCCGATGGGCAGCATTGGCCGCCATGCCCTCTTCATGATCGGTCTGGTGCTGTTCTTCCTTTCCCTGCTCATCAACTGGCTCGCCCAGAAAATCGTGCGCCGTTACCGCATCGCTATCGACTGATCCACCCATGACCTCGCCCACCGCCACTCATTTCGCCCCCCGTCCCGGCCTCGGCCGCACGTGGGAGCGCGGCGTCCTGTGGCTGTTTCGCCTCGCCACCTATTTCATCCTGCTCTGCGGGGCGTTCGTGTTCGGCCAGATTGTTTGGCGCGGTGCGCCCACGGTCTTCACCTCGCACGCCCCCTTCGTCAATGTAGCTTTCTTCACCGAGGCACCGGAGTCCTTGCATGTCTTCGACTACCAAGGAGATAAGATGGAGCTGGGCGACCGCGCGTTCAACACTTTCAAGGCCGCACATGCCGACGCGGGGGCAATCAAGGACGAGAGCTATGTCTATTCCGCCGGCGGGATTTTCCCTTGCATCGTCGGCACCATGCTGCTCGTCGCTGGCTCCATGGGCATCGCGCTGTTCCTCGGGGTCTCCAGCGCGATTTACCTGAACGAATACGCCCGTGACACGGCGCTTGTGCGTTTCATCCGCCTCGCCATCCTCAATCTCGCCGGTGTGCCCTCAATCGTTTTCGGACTGTTCGGCTTCGGCATGTTTGTGATTTTCTTCGGCTGGAACGTCTCGCTCTTCGCCGGCTGGTTCACCCTCGCGTTCATGGTGCTGCCGGTCGTCATTACCGCTAGTGAGGAGTCGCTCAAGGCCGTGCCCAAGGGCTTTCGAGAGGGTTCGCTCGCGCTCGGCGCCACCAAGTGGCAGACCATCCGTAAAAACGTCCTGCCCTATGCGCTGCCCGGTATTCTGACCTCCTCTATCCTCGGCATTGCTCGGGTGGCGGGTGAGACCGCGCCCATCATGTTCACCGCCGCTTACGTCGTCCGCGACAAGCTTCCATGGGAGGGGTTGGAAAAATGGACCGACTTCTTCTTCCAGGGTGTGATGGCCTTGCCCTACCACATCTACGTCGTCAGTTCCAAAATTCCGCAAAACGAGTACACCGCCCGCGTCCAGTATGGCACGGCGTTCGTTTTCCTGCTCATCGTCGCGCTCATTGCCTCCGCCTCGATCGTCCTTCGCAGCCGCCTCCGCAACCGTTTCAAATGGTAGGCTCCGCCACCTTCTCCGCCAACCGCCATGTCCGCCGTCCTTTCTCCGCCCATGGATCCCTTACCCGCGCCGCCCGTCGCTCCTGCCGTCACCGTGCCCGCATCCGGCCCTGCCGCCGCTGCGGCCGCGCGCACCATCATTGATATTGACCACGTGGATTTTTTCTACGGCCCCTCGCAAGCGCTCCACGATATCAGTCTCCGGCTCGACGAGAAAAAGGTCACCGCCTTCATCGGCCCCTCCGGCTGCGGCAAGTCCACCCTCCTCCGCTGCCTCAATCGCATGAACGACCTCATTGATGGCACCCGCGTCGCCCGGGGCTCCATCAAAATACGCGGCATCAACATCCATGATCCTGCCGTGGATGTCATCGAGCTCCGCAAGCGCGTCGGCATGGTGTTCCAAAAGTCCAATCCGTTTCCTAAATCTATCTACGAAAATATCACTTTTGGTCTCCGCCTCCAGGGCGTGAAGGACAAGGGCCGCCTGGATGCCGTGGTGGAGAAATCCCTGCGTGGCGCCGCGCTGTGGGACGAGGTCAAGGACCGCCTCCACACCTCCGGCCTCGGTCTCTCCGGCGGCCAGCAGCAGCGCCTCTGCATCGCCCGGGCCATCGCCGTCGAGCCTGACATCATCCTCATGGACGAGCCCTGCTCCGCGCTCGACCCCATCTCCACGTCGAAGGTCGAGGAATTGATCCACGAGCTGAAAAGGGAATTCACCATCGTCATCGTCACCCACAACATGCAGCAGGCCGCTCGCTGCTCCGACCAGACCGCGTTTTTCTACCTCGGAAAGCTCATTGAATTCGCCGAGACCCGCACCATCTTCATGAATCCTACTAACCCCCAGACAGAAGCCTACGTCTCGGGCCGTTTCGGCTGACCGATCGTTCTCTTCCTCGTTCTTCTTCCGCTCTGCCCGCTCCCGCCCCCGCTTTCCCCTCTCATGAAACGCTTCTTCGACGCCGAACTCGAAACGTTCCGCTCCCACCTCGTCCTGATGGGTGAGACCTCCATCCGTCAGGTGCGCGACGCCATCCGGGCCCTCGTGGATGCCGATATCTCCCTCGCCGACCGCGTCATAGCCGCCGACGACGAGGTGGACAGGCTCGAGATCAAGATTGATGACGAAGCCATCCGCTACATGAACCTGCGCTCGCCCGTCGCCACGGAACTCCGTTTCGTCATTGTGGGCATGAAGGCGAGCCATGACCTTGAGCGCGTCGGCGACGAGGCCAGCAACATCGCCAAGCGCGCGGTCAAACTCGCCGCCGAGCCTCCCCTCAAGCCCTATGTGGACATCCCGCGCATGGGCAGCATCGCCCTCGAAATGCTCCGCGATGCCCTTGACTGTTTTCTCCATACCGACGCCGAGAAGGCCATCGCCGTCATCAAGCGTGACTCCGAAGTGGACGCCATCAACCGACAGCTCTACCGCGAACTGACCAGTTTCATGATTGAGCGACCTGGAAACATCAGCCGTGCCATCGAGCTCATGTTCATCTCTAAGTCGATCGAACGCATCGCCGACCATGCGACGAATATTGCCGAGGAAATGGTTTTCCTCGCCCAAGCCCGCGATATCCGGCACACCGACGAGCTGAAAAAGAGCGGGACCGAGTGATCCTGCGGTGTTCCCTTGTGTCCACTGGGCGCTGCCGGAGCGGCAAATCCTCGTCCCTTTCCGCCTCGAGCGGCTGCTATCAATTCCTAGCTTTTGTCTGGAATTGTTCTAATTTAGGTTGATTATTAGAATCATTCCAATTTCCTGTTCCCTCCAGCCATGTCATCTACCACACCTGATGCCCTCGCCCAACGTCTCGCCGACAGCGGGTTACGCTCCACCCCGCAGCGTGAGCTGGTTTATTCTGTGCTGCTAGCCAAGCGCGACCACCCGACAGCCGATCAGGTGTTCACCCGCGTGAAAGAGGAGCTCCCCGGTATCTCCCTCGCTACGGTCTATAATTGCCTCGAAACGCTAGTCTCATGCCGCCTCGTGAAGCAGGTGAATCTGGAGCGCGAGCCCACCCGCTACTGCCCTAACTTGCACCCACACGCGCATTTCCACGACGAGATCACGGGTGCAACCCATGACATTGACCTGCCACCGGCTATTTTCTCCAAGCTCCGGGCCGTCCTCCCTCCCGGCTACGCGGCCCAGGGTGTCGAGATCACCTTTCGCGGCAAAGCCGCTGCCGCGGCCGTAACTTGCAGTGAGGAGTGAG
>JBAXLL010000089.1:0-6744 GCA_037134835.1 Verrucomicrobiota bacterium | reverse complement strand
AAACGCGAGCTCAAGCAGCACGTCTTGGTGGCAGACCTTGAAGGGAGGCGTATTGAGCTTGCGCGCCCACTCTTCACGCCAATGCCATGCAGCATGCAGCACGCAGAGGCCGAGGCCGCGCAGCCGCTCGCTGCGCCCGACGCGCCAGGAATGTTCGTCCGCATCGGGAAAGCCGACCAGTCCGGCCTCGATCTGGCGGCGGCATTGCTGGTCGAGCCAATCGAAGCGGCCGAGCACACGCAACTCGCCAGCGAGCAGGTCGCGCAGCGCCGGCAGGTACCATACGTCGAGCGCGGCGTAGTCCAGCAGGCGCGGCGTGAGCGGGCGGCGCGACCAATTGGCCCGCTGGCTGGCCTTGTCGAGGGTGACGCCGAAATGCTCCTCCAGCAGCGCGGCAAGGCCGGTGCGCGGACGATTGAGGAGCTGCGCGGCGAGCATCGTGTCAAATAGGCTGCGGGCGCGGAAGCCGCATAGGTCATGCAGGAGGCGGAGATCGTAGTCGCTGCCATGCATGACGAGATTCTTTTCCGCCAGCATCTGCCAAAGCGGGCGCAGGTCGAGGCCGGGCGTGAGCGCGTCCACGAGGAAAACTTCGCCACCCGCAAGAAACTGCAGCAGGCAGAGATGCGTGCGGTAGCAGTTCATGTTGTCGGCCTCGGTGTCGAGAAACGCGTCGTCCATCGGCGCAAGGGCGGCGAGCAAAGGCTCGAGTTGGCCCGGACGATCAATCAACCGGTAACCGGGAAGTTGGCCGGCATGCTGCGGCGTGGGCCTAGGCCGCGCAGCCCCGGGGCGCGGGACGGGGAGGCGGACCGACGCAGAAGGCCCGGGACGGCTGGACAAAGGCGCGGCGGCCGGCGCGACAGGGGAAGGGGTAGGCGCGATTTTGCTCCCGCCGAAAAAACGGCGGACAGGTGCGGGCAGAAAACGGGAGATCATGCAGGGAGCGGAGCCGACATGACCCCAGCGTGGCACGGTGGGTGGACGGGTTTCAACGACCAAGTGTATGGTGCGGATGGTGGCTGGCCGGTGGTCGTGGACATGATGCGGCGGCCGCAGAACGGCTTTGCTTAGCGCGCCGGGCGGCCCACACTGCGCGGTCATGCAAGTCGTCGTGCTCTGCTCCGGCGGGATGGATTCCGTGACCGCGCTCCACTGGGCGCGGGCGCGGCACGGCATCGTCGCGGCGGTGAGCTTCGAATACGGTGCGAAACACAACGCCCGCGAAATCCCCTGCGCCGCCTGGCACGCGGTGCGGCTGGGCGTGCGGCACGAGGTCGTTGCGCTCGATTTCGTCGGACGGTTGTTCGCCTCGGACCTGTTAAAAAATGGGGGGGCGGTGCCCGACGGTCACTATGAGAATGCGACGATGCGGCGAACTGTCGTGCCGTTTCGCAACGCCATCATGCTGGCGGTCGCGTGCGGCTATGCCGAGAGCGCGGGTGCGACCGGCCTCGTGATCGCCGCGCATGGTGGGGATCATGCGATTTACCCCGATTGCCGAGAGGATTTCATGCGCGCCATGGGCGACGCGATGCGGCTCGGCACCTATGCCGGCGTGGCCTTGCTGCGACCGTTCATTGCGCTGACCAAGGCCCAGATCGCAACCGAGGGCGCACGGCTCGGCGTGGACTTTGCCCACACCTGGTCGTGTTACAAGGGTGGAGAAATTCATTGCGGTACCTGCGGCACCTGCGTCGAGCGCCGCGAGGCGTTCATCATGGCGGGACTGCGCGACCCGACAGGGTATCAGTCCAACGCGCCGCTACCGCCAAAACCGGGAAAAAATTTGGCTGCAGATCACGCGGATAAACGCGGATAAGAATGGTATTTCATCCGTGCCCGTACGTGTAATCTGCGGGAAAACTCCGATGCTCGTTTCCGAGATTTTTTATTCATTACAGGGCGAGGGCACGCTGGCGGGCGTGCCATCGGTCTTCGTGCGCGCGAGCGGCTGCAACCTCCGCTGCGCGTGGTGCGACACGCCCTATGCCTCGTGGAGGCCAGAGGGGGCAACGCGCGCCGTTGCGGACATCGTCGCCGAGGTGCTGCGCCACCCGGCCCGGCACGTCGTGCTCACAGGCGGCGAGCCGATGATCGCCAAGGAAATCCACGCGCTCGCAGCGGAGCTGAAAAAACTTGGCCGGCACATCACCATTGAGACCGCGGCTACGGTTGCGCCCGGCGGCATTGCCTGTGACCTCGCTTCGCTTTCGCCCAAGCTCCTCAACTCGGCCCCCGAGGCGACGCAGCACGCGGCCTGGCGGAAGAAGCATGAGGCCACGCGCTGGCAGCCCGAGGTGGTCCGGGAGTGGCTCGATCAATACGACTGGCAGCTCAAGTTTGTGGTGGCACGGGCTGAGGACGTGGACGAGTTGGAGGCGATGCTGGAAAAACTTGGCCGGGAGATTCCTCGTGACCGCGTGTTACTGATGCCCGAGGGGGTGACGCGCGAAAGCATCCGCGATCGGGCCGCATGGCTCGGCGAGCTGTGCAAGGCGCGCGGTTACCGCTACGCACCGCGCCTGCAGATCGAGCTTTACGGGAATCGGCGGGGGACATGAAATCGCGAATGTACCCGCCCATCCCCGCGACGGTGAACGAAATCGGCCAGATCGCGATCACGGTCAGCGATGTCGCCAAGGCGACCGCATTTTACCGCGACGTCCTCGGGTTGAAGTTGCTTTTCGAGGGCGGGCCGAATCTTGCGTTTCTCGCCGCTGGGACCATCCGGATCATGCTCAGCACCCCGCAAGGCCACGGGGGGCCGGGGAGAAACTCCGTCCTCTATTTCAAGGTGGGCGATGCCATCGTCACCCATGCCGTGATCGTTGCGCGCGGCGCGACGAACGAGCGCGCCCCGCAGCTGGCCGCCAAGATGCCCGACCACGAACTGTGGATCGGCTTTGTGCGCGATCCGGACGGCAACTTGGTCGGGTTGATGGAGGAGAGGCGCCCGCGATGAGGCGGGCGCAGGGGCCGACCGGCCTGCTACCCGAGTATGGGCGGGCGGTCCAGTTTTGGCAAACGCATCCCACTGTCCGGTCCTAGGTCCGCCCTATTTTGGTGATAGCCTGGGGAGCAGGGCGGCGAGGCATGTCTCAATGGTTACGGGCTTGAGGAGGTAGTCATTCGCACCGCATATGATGGCACGCTCGCGCATCTCGGGGCGTTGGTCGGCGGTGACCATGATGATCCGGATCTGTCGCGCAGCTTCACCTCCTTCGCCGGCACGGATGCGCCGTACAACTTCAAGGCCGTCCATGTCGGGCATATGGATGTCGAGGAGGAGTGCGTCAAAATTTTCCTCGCCGGCGAGGGTGGCGATCGCGGCGGGGCCGCCGCTGGTCGTGGCGGAGGTGCAGCCGAGGGTGGCGACGATGCCGCTCAGGAGGCGCAGGTTGAACGGATTGTCGTCCACGAGGAGCAAACGCTGGCCGAGCTGCGGGCGCACGGAGGTGGGGAAGGTTGGGCGCGAGGCGTCGGCGAAGAGGCGTGCGAGTTGGGCATGATGCAGGGGCTTCCCGATCAAGCGGTTGAAAAATACGCGCAAGGCCTGTCGGTCGGCGGTGGTGTGCGTGCCGTGGATGAGGCCGAACGCGCGGGCCGTTGGCCAGCCTTCGGCCGGTTGGCGGCCGGTGCGGGCGAGTGCGAGGAAGGCGTCATCGCAGTCGGCGAGGACGGCGTCAGCGTGAGTGAACGCGAGGGCGGCGGCTTCGCACGGCACAGTTGTCGCACCAAATGCGGTGAGAACGGCGGTAAGTTCGGCGCTTAGGCCGGGGTGCACACAGACGAGCGCGACGCGCTGGCCGGCCAGTGCCGCGTTGGGTGCGGGCGGCGGTTGCATGACGCTGGCGGCGACGGTGAGATGAAAGGTTGCGCCGGCCCCGGGTGTGCTTTCGACGGTGAGGTCGCCGCCGAGCAGGTGGGAGAGATTACGGCTGATCGCGAGGCCGAGGCCCGCACCGCCATGGCGGCGCCGGAGGCCGCTGTCGAGCTGGCTGAACGGCAGGAAGAGCCGGGCCTGTTCCGCGGGCGCGATGCCGGGACCGGTGTCGCGCACGGAGAATTGGAGTATACACGAACCCGGGCCGCGAGTCAGGGGGGAAGGGGATGAAGCGGCGGACACGGGTGTGGAAGGGGAAGGCGGCGAGGACGGAGCAGGTGGCTGGGACTCCGAACGAGCAGACGCGAGGGAGTTTCTGTTTTCGCCAGATTTTTCCTGTCGTTTCTGGCTTCGGTCTGCCGCCTCCGGCGGTGACGGCGGGGCGAGATGCAGCGTGATCTCGACTTCGCCAGACGGAGTGAATTTGAGGGCGTTGGCGAGGAGGTTGACGAGGACTTGACGAGTGCGGCCGGCGTCGAGCGAGACAAGTGCGGGCACATCGGGCGCGGTGCGGTGGAGGAGCACCAATTTTTTGTCGGCGGCCTGCGTGGCGAGGAGGTCGAGCGTTTCCTCGACAAGGTCACGCGGATCACAGGGGACGGGCTCGGGTTGGATGCGGCCGGCCTCGATGCGTGAGTAATCAAGCACATCACCAGTGAGGTGGAGCAAGGCATCGGCACTGAGGCGGATGGTCTCGACGAATTCGCGCTGTTCAGGGCTGAGGGCGGTGTCGGAAAGGAGGCTGGTGAAGCCAACGATGCCATTGAGCGGCGTGTGCAGCTCATGGCTCATGGTGGCGAGGAAGCGGCCTTTGGCCTGTTCACCCGCCTCGGCGCGGCTTAGGGCTTCGCGGAGCTGGGTCTCGTGCTGCTTGGCGGTAGTCATGTCGTCGAGCACGGCGACGAAGCTGGTGAGGCGTCCGGCGCGATCCTTGACCGGCGTGATGACGCCGCGCACGGGATAAAGCTCGCCGGACTGGCGGCGATTAATCCACTCACCGGTCCAAGTCCGGCCCGCGCGCACGGTGGCGAGCATCTCCGCGAGCAATACGGGCGGCGTTTCTGGGATCTGAAAATCGCGCCACGGACGGCCAAGTAGCTCGCGGCGGGGGTAGCCGAGCTGGCGGCAGAGACCGGCATTGGCGTACTCGATGCGGCTGGCGAGATCCACTATGAGTACTGCGGAATGGCTCTGTTCCATCGCTTCAGAGAGGTTGCGGAGGGCGTCGCGCTGGGCGAGTTGGTGGCGGGAGACGACGAGCGCCGCGAACGGCAGGCCGAGCAGAACCCATACATAGCCGGCGGCGCTCAGCGCGGCCAGCGAGAGGTCGTGGTTCCAAGTTGCGGCGTCAATGTCGAGCCCGAGGATGTCCAGTGGCGCGCCTGCAGGTGACGCCTCGCCAACGATGGCGTAGCCGGTGACCCAATTGCCGAATTCGTCGGCCTCGGGTCCCTCGGTGGCGGGTTGGTGGTCGGCGATGATGGAACGGAGGCCGGGAGCTTTGCCGGGCTTCTGAAAATTTTCGTATTGGTCGCCAGGCAGCGACTCATCCTTCGCGCCCGGTGCGGCGGAGTCGGCGAGGTAGATCACTTGGCTGGCTGCCGGCATAAAGCGGAAAATATAGACGTAACGCATGGCCGGGTAGGCGGCCTGAAGGCGCCTGAGGCGGGCTTTGACCGTAGCATAAACCGGCGCAGTGGTGTCGGCCTTGGTGCCGGCGAGCTGGCGCAGGTCGGCGGCATCGAACGCGGCGGCACTACGCGCGGCGTCGGCCATGAGATCGTCGAGGTTGTCGGCCCGCTGGAGTCCGTAGTTCCATCCGCCGACCACCACGCCGGTCAGAAAGATGAACCCGCCGAGGGCGGCGAGGACGGAACGGCGTTGGAGCAGGGACAGCATGGGCGCGGCGGCTCATGGCAATGAACTGAGGTGGCCCCTGGCGCGCAATCATGAAGCGAAATGCCGGCGCGAAAGCGTCTCTGCCAGCTGATGACCGTTGCGCCCATGGCACCTAAGATTGTCGGGCACAAAAAACCGCCGCGAGCACGAAGGCTCGCGGCGGCGGGAAAACTTACCGGGTGAAAGTCAGCTCACTTTTTCACATGGCCCGAGACGAGTTTCGTCATCTCGAACATGCTGACCTTGGACTTCCCGCCGAAGACTGCCTTGAGAGCGGCGTCGGCATTGATCTGCGTCCTGACTTTCTTGTCCTGGAGACCGTTCTTTTTGATGTAGTCCCAGAGTTTTTTGGTAAGCTCCGTGCGCGGGAGGGGTTTCGCTCCGACCACGGCCGCAAGGACGTCGTCAGGTTGAACCGGTTTCATGAATGCTGCGTTGGGTTTGCGTTTTGCCATAGCGACATCGGGTCTAGGGTGGCGCGCAGCGTTTGCAAAGCATTTTTCAGAGGTAATTTTTTGACCGGACAGGTGGCGGGAGCTGGATCGTTGTGGTCGGGAGGGCATAGACAAAAAACGCGCGCCGTTTAGCGGCGCGCGTTGAAAGAAGAAAAAATTGGCCAAGGATCAACCGCCGCCACCGCCACGGCCGCCGCCCTCGCGTCGGGCGTCGGCACTTCAAAAAAGCGCTCGACCGCCCCGTCGACGTCGGAGGCGGGCACCCCGCACGCCGCCATCACCGCCGGCGGCTCCGCCGGAATCCGGATCGCCTGCAGGCCGAACTCCCGCCCGATGCGGATCATCAGCCCGCCCACTGTCGGATGCAGATGCATATGCTTATGCGCGTCCGCATGGCTCAGGGTCAGCCCCGTGGCCGCGAAGGCCGCGAACTGCGCCCGGATCTCCGTCGCCAACTGCCGCCGCACATGCGGTAAGAAAAAATAACGCCCCCCCAGCCGCAAC
>JBAXLL010000088.1:0-6745 GCA_037134835.1 Verrucomicrobiota bacterium | reverse complement strand
TTTCGCACTTTTGTTTGCGGCACCCGGCCTCGCTTTCATGGCCCTGCTGATTCCGGGGGCGTTTGCCTCTGTTGTCAGTACCTTAAAGAATGGGAAATGTTTGGGAAATAATAATAATCCTACCGCTATCGTTGCCCGTGACACCTTCAAGGCTGCAGGTGATGTTTTTGATACGGCCTACCACGCGATTGAGGTCTACACCAAACGCGCAAACCACCGCGACGCTATTTTAGATGCGAGGCATGCCCGCCACACCAACCCCGACGACTTCGACCCATACACCGCAGCCTACCTTGACGATCATACCGCAGCCATCGAAACCCTCACCGATGCTTTTGATAACCTCACAACTGCTTTTTCTGCTTTGTATCCCACCGTCAATTCTGATACTAAATCTAATTGTTTTTATAAAAATCACTGTGAACTCTACAAAGTTTACTGCGAACTCTACGCGCTCAGTGTAAACTCCTATTCCAAAGCAGCCATGTGCTCATTGCCAACCGCTTTGCAAGGCATGATTAGAGCAATAGAAAATCAATGCGATGCCATGGTTTTAGAAGCTGCTGCAAGCCAAGCAGCAGATGGGTCTGATACTGCAAAAACAGCGGCCATGACTTTCAAATCTAAAACTGCTTTTGGTGCTACAAAAGCCGAAAAATTTGTAAAGCAAGCCGAAGCCGCTAAAACGAAGGCCGAAATATTGGTCGCGAAAGCTCAGTCCGCCGTGGCCAGAGCCGAAAAAATGGTAACATCTAACCCATAGACAATCCTTTCCTGTCGTCTGCTTGACGCAATTTTTGGACACTCCCCCCCGTGCTCAGTGAACCAACGCTCTGCCTTGATAGCAGCGGCGCAGCCCATGCCTGCCATCTGCTCAGAATTATTCCTTGTCACCCTGCCCGGGCGTCCGCTTCACTGTTCAACCCGGCCCGGACGGCTAGCTCAGTTGGTTAGAGCATCTCGCTTACACCGAGAGGGTCGGGGGTTCGAGTCCCTCGCCGTCCACCAGATTCCCTTTCGCCCTTTCTCCTCCTTCACCTTCGCCTTTTTTCATGCGCCACACCATCTCTGTCCTCGTCGAGAACCAGTTCGGCGTGCTTGCGCGCGTCGCCGGCATGTTCTCCGGCCGCGGATTCAACATTGACTCGCTCAACGTCGCGCCCACCCACGATCCGCTGTTCTCCCGCATCACCGTCGTCCTCAAGGGCGACGAGGCTGCGCTCGACCTTGCGATCAAGCAGTTGCGCAAGCTCGTCAACGTCGTCGAGGCCGTGGACTTCAAGGCGGACGAGGCTGTCGTCCGCGAGCTCATGCTCGTGAAGGTGAAGGCCGACACCAAGGTCCGGTCGGAGATCATGCAGATTTGCGACATCTTTCGCAGCAAGATCGTCCACGTCTCCGCGACTGACGTGATCGTCGAGGTCACGGGTGACGAGGGCAAAGCTGCGGCGTTTCTCAAGCTCGTCGAGCCCTTCGGGGTCATCGGCCTCGCCCGCACCGGCGTGCTCGCGCTGAAGCGGTAGAACGACGTGGCACGGTCAGCCTGATCGTGCTCTGCACAGGCTTCACTACCCGATTTTTTCAACTGCCACCCAGCTTATTTCAGCCTTTCAGTTCTTCAGCCATTCCGCCTTTCTCCACCACCATGCCCGCCAAAGTCTATACCGACAAAGACGCCGACCTCGGTGTCCTCAAAAACAAAACCCTCGCCGTCCTCGGCTTCGGTTCCCAAGGCCACGCGCACGCGCTGAACCTCAAGGATTCCGGCTGCTCGGTGATTATCGGCCTCTATCCCGGCTCGAAGTCCCGCGCCGTCGCCGCCCAGCGCGGCTTCAAGGTCTATGACGCCGCCGAAGCTGTCCGCCGCGCCGATGTGATCATGGTCGCACTGCCCGACATGAAGCAGGCTTCCGTCTATGAGCAGGACATCCTGCCCAACCTTGCCAAGGGCAAGACTCTCCTCTTCTCGCACGGCCTCAACGTCCACTTCGGACTCATCACGCCCCCGAAGGGCGTGGACATCATCATGGTTGCGCCGAAAGGCCCCGGCCACATCGTCCGCCGCCTCTACACCGAGGGCAAGGGTATGCCCGCCCTCATCGCGGTCGCGCCCGGCGGCTCGAAAACCGCCAAGGCCACCGCGCTCGCGTGGGCCAAGGGCATCGGCTCCACCCGCGCCGGCGTGCTTCAGACCTCGTTCAAAGAAGAAACGGAAACTGATCTCTTCGGCGAACAGGCCGTCCTCTGCGGCGGGGCCAGCGCGCTCGTGCAGGCGGGCTTCGAAACACTCGTCGAGGCCGGCTACCAGCCCGAGATGGCCTATTTCGAGTGCCTCCACGAGCTGAAGCTCATCTGTGATCTCATGTATGAGAGCGGCATCGCCGGCATGCGTTTCTCCATCTCCGAGACCGCCAAATACGGCGACATCACCCGGGGCCCGCGTATCATCAACAAGGGGACCAAGGCCGAGATGAAGAAAATCTTGAAAGAGATCCAGAGTGGCCAGTTCACCAAGGAGTGGGTCAAGGAGCACAAGGGCGGCCTCAAGAACTACAAGGCGCTCCTCAAGAAGGGCGAGCAGCACCAGATCGAAAAGACCGGCGCCTATCTGCGCGGCATGATGCCGTGGATGAAAAAGAAAAACATCAAGGGCGTCGCCGCAGCCTACTGAGGCTGGAACGCGAATCTTCGCTGATGGGTGCCAATGGGTTCTCCGCCTGCTGGCGCCCGTTTTCTTTTTCGGAATGGGCGTCTTATTAGCGTGAGTTGGCAGTCAAATTCTCTCCCACATCCGTTTTAATTCGTGTCATCCGTGGTTAAAAAAATCATTTTGGCGACGCGCAAAAGCCCGCTGGCGCTCGCGCAGGCGGAGCTCACCGCCGCCTATCTGGCAGCGCAGATGGGGGTTGCGACCGAATTGCGGAAAATTGTCACGACCGGAGACCGGCAGGTGGCGTGGTCGCTGGAGCAACGTGGCGGCAAGGGTTTGTTCACCGCCGAGCTCGAGCAAGCGCTCCTGCAAGGCGAGGCTGATGTCGCGGTCCACAGCGCGAAGGACCTGCCCGGCGACATGGCTGCCGGGCTCGCCGTGGCTGGCTACCTCCCGCGCGCGGACGTGCGCGACGTGCTTGTGCTCCGCGCCGGTGTCGGCGTGCCCGCGACCATCGCCACGGGCAGTCCGCGCCGGCGTCTCCAAATCACGCGCCTGTTTCCTGCGGTGCAGTTCTCCGAGATCCGCGGCAATGTGGACACCCGCCTGAAAAAAATCGGCGAGCGCCACGCCGCTGACGCCACCGTCCTCGCCGCCGCCGGCCTGGCCCGCCTCGGCATTGCCGCCTGGCCCGGCACCGAATTTCGCCCGCTGAGCTTCGGCGAAATGGTGCCCGCCGTCGGGCAGGGTGCCATCGCCATCCAGTGTCGGGCCGCAGATGCGGCGAAATTTGCCGGTGTGTTCGATGCGGCCACCCTGCGCGCGGTCGCGGTGGAGCGTGCCTTCCAGACCGCGCTCGGCGGCGGCTGCCATACGGCGCTCGGCGTACACGTGGTCGACGATACCCTGCATTTTTTCCACGAGCAGACCGGCCCCCGCGCCCTCGTGCTCGCACCGGCTGACTTCGCCGATCCGGGGCAAACCGCCCGCCTGGTGCTGGGAGAGCTCGGCTTTCCGATTTAAACCTCAGAGACCCAAAAAAACGGAGATGGAAATTTCGACTGTTTTCCTCCGTGCGCTCCGTGCCTCCGTGGTTCAATCATAGCCAGCCATGGAAGTGATATTTCTAGGTACGGGCACGTCGCAGGGCGTGCCGATGATCGCGTGCGACTGTGCTGTCTGCACCTCGGCCGACCCGCGCAACCAGCGCACACGTGCCAGCATCCATGTCGTCATGGACGGCCTGCATGTGCAGGTGGATGCCGCCCCGGAGTTCCGCCTCCAATGCCTGCGCGAGAACATCCGCTGTGTTGACCAGTTCATCCTCACCCACGGCCACGCCGACCACATCGCGGGTATGGACGACCTCCGGCGGTTTTGTGACCAGCACGGCGGCACCTCCCTGCCGGTGTGGTCCACCGAAGCAGGGATGGCGCGTGTGCGGGCGATGTTTCCCTACGCCATCGGGGAACGGCCTGCCGCCAAAGGCTATGCGGCGTTTCGGCTGCAGCCGATGCCGGCGCGGCTGGAACTGCCGCAGGGGGTGATCGAGTCGGTGCGCCTGCCGCACGGCGAGGTGGAGACGCTTGGTCTGGTTTTCACCGAAAAAAGCACCGGTGCGAAGTTTGCCTACTACACCGACTGCAAGGCCGTGCCGCCTGACGCCGTGGCCCTCGCGCGCGGCGGCGCCGCCGTCGTGCTCGACGGTCTGCGCGAGCAGCCGCACCCGACGCACATGAGCATTGCCGAAGCCGTGGCCGTCGCCCGCGAAATCGCCGTGCCGCGCACCCTGCTGACGCACCTGACGCATCTCAATGAGCATGCCGCCCTCGCCGCAGCGCTGCCGTCAGGAGTCGAGCCGGCCCATGATGGCCGGCGGCTCCAGTTGTAGCGGCGCCGCCCTGGAGTGCGGCCAGTCCGAAAACAGCTGACCCATCAACTGGCCGGCGGCCCTTCGACCGGCTGGCGCAGGCCGTAGCGCGGCGTGGCCATGGCGACAAACAGATCTGCCGGCCGGCCGCGCTGCACGACGCGCCCGCCCGCGAGCACGAGGACTTCGTCGCACAGCGCCATCACTTCGCCGGCGGCATGGGTGACATGAAGCATCGGGACGCGAAATTCATCCCGCACCCGCGCCAGGCAGGACAGGAGGCGTTCCTGCAGCGGCAAGTCGAGACCGGCGAGCGGCTCGTCGAGCAGCAGCAGCCGCGGGGTTGCGAGCAGTGCGCGGCCCAGCGCAACACGCTGCTTTTCACCGCCAGACAGCGTGGACACGCTTCGTTCGACAAGCGCGGCGATTTCCAAAACCTCAGTCACGTGCGCCAACGTCGGGCCGGCCGGTGCCACCGTCGCACGGCCATGGCCGTAGAGCAGGTTTTCCCGCACCGAAAGATGCGGAAAAAGCGCGCCATCCTGCGGCACGTAGCCAACGCCACGCCGCTCGGGCGGAATAAAAAAACTTTGTGCTGTGTCGGAGAGCACCCGATCGTCGAGCATCACGCGCCCGGCGGCGGGGCGGCGTAGGCCGGCGATGATTTCGAGCAGCGAGGTCTTGCCCGCGCCGGACGCGCCGAAAATTCCCGTGATGCGTGCGTCGAGGTGGGTGTCCACCTGCAACGTAAAAGGCGCGAGCGGCAGCCGCACGCCGGTAAGATTGAGTTTCATGCGGCCCTCCTTTGTCCGAGCCGCTCGCTCAGCCACAGCGCGCCAAAGGCAAGGATGACCGAGACCATGAGCAGGGGCCAGGCGGCCTCATCATGGCCGAGGTTGACCTGCTGGTAGATGGACAGCGCGAGCGTGACCGTCTGGCCGGGGATGAGGCCTGCGACCATGACGGTCGCACCAAACTCGCCCAGTCCCCGGGCAAATGCCAGCACCGCGCCCGCCGCCAGCCCGCGGGCGGACAGCGGCAGGGTGATCGTGCAGAACACACGCCACGGCCCCGCGCCGAGCGTGCGCGCGACCTGCTCCAGTCGCGGGCTGACATTTTCAAACGCGACGCGCGCCGTGCGCACGAGCAGCGGAAACGACATGACGGCGGTGGCGACGACCACCGCGCGCCAGGTGAAAACAATTTCCAAGCCGAATGTGCGCTCCATCCAGCCGCCCAAGGTACCGCGCCGCCCGAGGAGTTTCAGCAGCACGAGGCCGGTCGCGACGGGCGGCACGACGAGCGGCAGCGCGACGAGGGTCTCGACCAGTGATTTGCCCGGCCAATTTTTACGCGCGAGCAGCCACGCGAGGGCGACGCCAGGCGGCAGGATGAGCAGCAGGCTCAGTGCCGATGCCCAGACCGTGAACCAAGTGATCTGCCAGATTTCAGTGGACACAACGGGCGGAGCGTAACCGGCTCAGGGGGTGGCAATGAAGCCGTATTTCTGGAAAATGGCCTTGCCTTCGGGTGAGGCGAGCAGCGCGAGGAACTTCGCCGCGCCCGCCGGGTTTTTGCCGGTTTTTGCCAGCGCAACCGGATAGGAGATCTTCGGCCCCTCCGCGAGCGGCACCTCAAAGGCGACCCGCACTTTTTTGGAAATGAGGGCATCAGTCTTGTAGACGATGGCGGCGTCCACGTTGCCGCTCTCGACGGCGGCCAGCGCGGCACGGACGTTGTCGGTCGGCACGGTCTTGTCGATGACGGCCTTCCACAGATTGATTTTTTGCAGGTATTCCTTGGCGTAGATCCCGGCCGGCACGGTCTGTGGCTCGGCAAGGGCGAGGCGGCGTACGGCGGCGTTGGCGAGGTCGGCAGGTGCGGTGATTTTCACTCCATCCTCCGCAGCCACGACAATGACGAGAGCGTTCGAGAACAGGCTACGGCGCGACGCGAGGTCAATAAGTCTGGCCTTGGCGAGATCATCCATTTTGGCCTCGTCGGCGGAGAAGAAAATGTCGGCGGGCGCACCTTCCTTGATTTGCAGGACGAGCGTGTTCGACGCCGCGAGGTTGGCCTTGATGGTATCGCCGGTATTCTTTTTGTACAGGGCCGCGAGATCTTTCATTGCGTCGGTCAGGCTCGCGGCGGCGAAAACACTGATGTCGGCAGCGACGAGCCCGCTAAGCGTGGAGAGGAAGGCGACAAGGAGAAAAGCGCGGAGA
>JBAXLL010000087.1:0-6746 GCA_037134835.1 Verrucomicrobiota bacterium | reverse complement strand
AGTCCGCGTTTATTAGTGACTTAGCTTCCGGGTGTGCCACGGCAACCTGCCCGCGCTCCCTCGGCGCTACCGCCCTTCCGACTTTTCCGCGATCAGTTCTGTCCGTTCTCCGTTACCATGCTCTCCTGTTTGAATCAGGGTTTGAAATTCCCCCTCCGCGATCTTTGCGCACTCCGCGTTGAAATGTTTGCAGCCTTTTCAAAACCATATGCCGCGTTTCGGTCGGGCATGGGCAAGTCGTATGCGTGTTCGCTCATTTCTTCACCGTCAGCAGCTCGCAGCGCACCGCCCGTTTGCTCACCGGATCGTACTCCACCACCACACCGGAGAGGCGCACGTCGTCTTTGGCCACCTCAAACCGGCGTGGCATCCCGTCGAGAAATCGCGCGACGACCGGCTCCACCGCACGGCCTAATACACTGGCGTAGGGTCCAGTCATGCCCGCGTCGCACAGAAACGCCGTGCCGCGCGGCAACACGCTTGCGTCCGCTGTCGGCACATGGGTGTGGGTGCCGATAACTGCGACCGACCGCCCATCAAGGTGCCAGCCCAGTGCCTGCTTTTCGCTCGTCGCCTCGGCGTGGATTTCCACAAAAGCTGCGTCCACCGCACCAGCTCCACCCCCCAGCCGGGCGAGTAACGCATCCGCCACGAGAAACGGACACTCGGCCTTAAGGCCCATGAATGTGCGTCCGAGCACCGTGAACACCGCCAGCCGCACGCCTTTCACCTCGACAACGACATGGTCGCGGCCGGGGCAGCCGGGAGGCAGGTTGGCTGGACGGCACACCCGCTCCAACGTGACGATTTCCGTCTCAAAGCCGCGCTGGTCCCACACGTGGTCGCCGAGTGTGATCACATCCACGCCCGCCCCGAGGATAGATCGGGCGAGGGCACCAGTGAGGCCCGCGCCGGCAGCGGCGTTCTCGGCGTTCGCGATGACCACATCCAGCCCCAGATCCTGGCGGAGCTGCGGCAGGCGTTCGACCACGATGTCACGCCCCGGCCTCCCGACGATGTCACCGATAAACAAGATTTTCAACATGGCCCGGGCAGCGTGCGCCCGACACCGCCGCGGGGCCAGCCGGAAAATCCGGGATTGCCACCCACCGCCCGCCCCGGCTTAGCTCGGCCCTTGCCCAAACCCAAATCCGCCATGCCCAAGCCCGCCAAGCCCACCGCACCCGCTGCATTTCACCAGCCCGACATCGGCCGTGAGATGAATGGCGCCGACTGCGTCGTCGAGTGCCTCATCCGCGAGGGCGTGAATGTTATTTTTGCCTATCCCGGCGGCGCGTCGCAAGAACTCCATCAGGCGCTCGCCCGCACTGATAAGATCCGCACCATCCTGCCCCGGCACGAGCAAGGCGGCTCGTTTGCGGCTGAGGGCTTCGCGCGCGCCACGGGCAAGGTCGGCGTGTGCATGGCCACCAGCGGCCCCGGTGCAACCAACCTGATGTCGGCCATCGCCGACGCCTTCATGGACTCCATCCCGCTCATCTGCCTCACCGGGCAGGTGTATTCGAAATTTATCGGCAAGATGGCTTTTCAGGAGACGGATTTCTACGGCATGACGCTGCCGGTGGTGAAGCACTCCTACCTCGTGATGGACGCCAAGGAGTTGCCGCGCATTTTCAAGGAGGCCTTTCACATCGCCCGGAGCGGCCGGCCCGGCCCCGTCATCATCGACCTGCCGAAAGACGTGCAGCAGACGCGCCTGCAGCCGGTGTTTCCCGCGACGGTGGAGTTCAGCAATCCGCTGCTCACCTCCGAGCCACGCGCCACGGACGAGCAGCTCAGCCAAATCCTCGCCCTCATCGCCGAGGCGAAAAAGCCCGTCATCTACGCTGGCGGCGGCCTGATCTCGTCCGGTGCGCACGCCGAGCTGAAGACCTTTGCCGAGAAGGCCAACCTCATGGTCGCCACCACGCTGATGGGCGTAGGCGCGTTTCCCGAATTGCACAAGCTCTCGCTCCAGTGGTTCGGCATGCATGGGGCGGCCTACGGCAACTGGGCTGTGGACCAGTGCGACCTGCTGCTCTGCCTAGGCGCGCGTTTCGACGACCGTATCACGGGCAACACCGCGCATTTCGCCACCGGCGCGAAGATCGTCCATGTGGACATCGATGCCTCCGAGCACAACAAGAACAAGCGGGTGCTCCTGCCCGTGGCCGGCGAGATCCGCGACGCCCTCCGCCGCCTCAACGCGCTGATCACCGCGCGAGGCTTCACCCCGCCGGACACCAAGCCGTGGCAGACCCAGCTCAACGCGTGGAAGCGCGACTACCCCTTCGCCTACGAGCAGAGCCGCCACATCGTGCCGCAGGAGGCAGTCGCCGCGCTCTACGAGCTCACCAAAGGCAACGCCATCATCACCACCGGCGTGGGCCAGCACCAAATGTGGGCCGCACAGTTCTACCGTTTCAACGAGCCGCGCCACTACATCAGCTCGCTCGGGCTTGGTGCGATGGGTTTCGGTTATCCCGCCGCGATGGGGGCGAAGGTCGCGTTTCCGGACAAGCAAGTGATAGATATTGATGGCGACGGCTCGTTCGTAATGAACATCCAGGAACTCGCCACCTGCCACATCGAGAAGATCGCGGCGAAGGCGATGATCTTGAACAACCAGCACCTCGGCATGGTCGTGCAATGGGAGGACCGTTTCTACAAGAGCATCCGCGGCAACACCATCCTCGGCGATGAGAACAACATCGGCAGCCCCGACAACCCCGACGCGCTCTATCCCGACTTCGTGAAGATCGCAGAAGGCTTCGGCGTGAAAGGCCGGCGCGTCATCAAGAAGAGTCAGCTCAAGGCCGCGATCCAGGAGATGCTCGACCACGACGGCCCCTACGTGCTCGACGTGATCGTACCCTACACCGAGCACGTACTCCCGATGATTCCCGCCGGTAAGACGGTGAAGGACATGCTGCTGAAGTGAGCAAGGGAGGCCGAGTGCCTACTGCGTCGAAAGGTTATCAGGATAACAGACTCAAGCCAGCGGCAGACGGTAGGTGGCTACCGTCGCGCGACCGAGCTGACGGCGGCGTTCCCGCGTGACCTCGCCGAGTCGGGCAGAGATTTTGGCGCGCTCGACAGTATAGAGGTGGTGGCAGGAAAAAACTGTGGGCCGCTCGAAGCCGTCAGCCCCGTTGAGGACGACCTCATGTGCGCGCATGGTCTGACCGGCACGGCGGGTGCGACCGTAGACGACGTTGAGTACGCGATACCGCTCGTCGGCGCAAATCTCATCGTTCGACACGAGAACAGCCGGGGGCTCGTCCTTGTCGGTGGGACGGATGCGGACTCGCACGATGTCCCACTGGCGCAGATCGGGGAGGCGAACGTCAGGTAAGCACAGAAGACCCGGTCGCACCGCGCCGCGCCGAACGTCAGACAAATTCCGGCTTTTTTCGCTTCCGCAGGGTGAGCCGCAGCCGTCCGCCGTGTGTGGTGAGCCGCACCGGCGTGCCGAAGGCCGCGCCCAGCGTGCGGGCCGTCAGGGCCGTGTGGCGCGGGCCGGCGGCGACAACGCGACCGGCCCGGAGCACAAGCGCGTGGGTGAAGGCCGGCGTGATTTCCTCGACATGGTGTGTGACCAGAACAAGCGCAGGCGCGTGGCGGCGACGGGCGAGGGCGGTGACAAACTGCAAAAAATCCTCGCGCGCGACCGGGTCGAGCCCGGCACAGGGCTCGTCAAGGATGAGCAGCCGGGGCCGCGCCATGAGCGCGCGGGCGATCAGCACCCGCTGCCGCTCACCTTGGGAAAGCACTTCCCACGGGCGCGCCGTCAGCGCCGCGCCGCCGGTGAACCGCAGCCAGCGCAAGGCCGCCGTGCGGTCGGCACGTGTGCAGTCCGCCCACAGGTCGAGCTGGGCATACTTGCCGCTGATGACCGTTTCCAGCGCAGTTTCGTCCGGCGGCACGCTGGCCTGCAGCGCGCTCGTCACGAGACCCACCTCCAACCGCAAGTCGCGCCAGTCGGTCTCGCCATAACGGCGGCCCAGCAGCGAGATTTCGCCCGCGCCCGGCGTGAGATAGCCCATGAGCACACGCAGCAGGGAGGTTTTGCCGCAGCCATTGGGGCCGAGCACGGCCCAGTGTTCGCCCCGCCCGATGCACCAGTCCACCGCCTTGAGCAAGGTGACGCGCCCGCGCGCGACGGTGAGGCCACGAACCTCCAGCAAAGGCAAAGACGGGCCGCGCATGGGAGATTTCATGGCCTCACGATCGCGGCGCCCGGCGCCTCGGCCGGTGTCAGCCCGAGGAGGCGGCGGGCCCACAGCACCAGCGGCTGCGTGGGGTCCTTTTCCTGGGCGACGAGGCGCTGGAGTTCGGCGATGGATTTTGCGCCGGTAAAATATTCGAGGCTCCCGGTCGCGTCGAGGCGGCAGCGCGCCAGCGCCTCGGCGAGGTCAAGCAGCCATGCGGGCAACTCGTCGCCAGCGGGCCAGGCGCGGATGGCGTCGTGATGCGCGGAGTCGAACGTGAGCAGGCGGTGGCCGTCGGGTGTGATGACGATGGTGACGGTGGCCGGGGCGGGTGGTTGCTGCGTTTGGCCGGCAGGGCCGCTCTCGCGCTCCACGGGCGCGGCGAAGAACGGCACGGAGACGGGCAGGCCGGTGGCGGTGTCCCACACGCGTGCGGTTTCGCCGTGCGTCACGACCCAGCGGGCGTCGGGACTGAAGGCGGCGGAGAACGGCGCAGGGCGGTTGGCCAAATTTGGACCGGGTTGATTCGGGCTGGCGGAAGTTTTCTCAATTTGGATGAGCGCCGAGACGGGCTCGCCGGTGGCGGTATCCCACACGCGCGCGGCGCGGTCGCCACGGGAGAACGTGAGCAGGTTCGCGCCGTCGGCACTGAAGGCGAGGGCTAGCGTGGTTTCGCCCTGTTGCATGGGATCCGACGCGGGCTCGCCGGTGGCGGCGTCCCAGAGGTGCGCGATGCCGTTGTCGGTCGAGGTGGCGATGCGCGTGCCATCAGGGCTGAAGGCGACGGCGCGGAGGCTGCCGCTGTCGCGCGCGAACTCGCGCAACTGCGCGCCGGTGGTGGCATCCCACATGCGCGCGCCGGCCCCGCCGGAATTGAGCGTGACGATGCGCGCACCGTCGGGGCTGAACGCGGCGGAGGCGGGGCGCGTGGCCTCCATCGGCTGGAGCGCGGGCACCGGCTGGCCGGTGGCGGCGTCGCGCACGCGTGCGGTGTCGCCAGTGAGCAGGAGGAATTTGCCGTCGCTGCTGAACGCGACCATGAGGGCGCGCCCGCTGTTGAAGCCGCGCTGGCGGCCGGGAAAATCGTCCGTGATGACTGGCGTGACGGGCTGGCCGGTGCTGGCGTCCCACACGCGCACGTCGTTGGAATTGGCCGTGACGGTGGCGAGGCGCCTGCTGTCGGGGCTAAAGGCGGCCTCAAGCATGCCGCCGTATTCGCTCAAGCGCGGTGAGAGCGGGTGGCCGGTGGTGGCGTCCCAGAGGCCCGAGTTGGAAAAATAAACACGGCCGTCGGGACTGAGGAAGACGGGACCGCCGGTGTAAGGCAGCGTGAACAGGAGCGCGGGGGTGGCGGACAGTGCCCACGTTTCCTTGTGATCCCACGCGAGATGTTGCGCCGGGGCCAGCTCACGCGTGACCGTGGTGAGCTGTTTACCGTCGGCGCTGAACGTGGCGGTGCGGAAGTTGCCCGCGAGGCGCATCGGTTCAAAAACAGGCAGGCTGGTGGAGGCGGAGAGCAGGCGGACAACATTTTCCTGCAGGTCGCTACTGAGTGTGAGCGTGCCGTCGGGTGACCGGATGGCTGGCGTCGGGGGCAACGGCCCGCCGCGTCCACCAAAGACATCTCGCCCACCGCGTTGGCCGCCACCGCCGCCACGGCCGCCGCGATTGCCGGGTGGACCCCTGCGCGCGGCCGGCGTGACGGCGACGGGCTGGGTCGTGCTCATGCTCGTGGAAGCGACGGGCACGGCCCACGCGCGCTGCGTGAGCAAGGAGGCGAGCAACGTGGCCGCGGCGCGGTCATCGGGCTGGGCGCGGAGCGCGCGCACGAGATGGGCTACGGCCTCGGGATCTTTGTTGTCTGCGAGGAGATCAATCGCCCGGAGATAATCGGAGCGGGCGAGCGCGGTGACGGTTTCGGCCCGCGCCAGGCGTTCGTTAAGGTAGGAGCGCAGCGCAGCTCCGAAGCCCAGCGCGAGCGCGAGCGCCACGGCGGCGGCCGTCGCAAACACCACCCGGTGCCGCCGCACCAGCTTTTGCAGGAGGTAAAAATTTCCCGGCGGGCGGGCGGCGATCGGCTCGTTGGCGAGGTGGCGCGTGATGTCGTCGGCCAGCGCGCTGGCCGAGTCATAGCGGCGGGCGCGGTCCTTTTCGAGGCAGCGCATCACGATCCAGTCGAGATCGCCGCGAACGCCGGAAACAAGATGAGCCGAGTCGGTGTCGTGCTGGCGCGCGCGGGCGGTGAGCGTGGCCCCGGCGAGGGTGGAAAGCTGGGCGGAGGGCCGGATCGGCTCGACCTCCCGCACGAGGCGGCGCACCTCGTCCACCCCGGCGGCGAGCAGTTTTTCCGGCGCCAGCGGCGGCTGACCGGTCAGCAGTTCGTAGAGCAGCACGCCGAGGCTGTAGATGTCGGAGCGCGTGTCCACATCGGCGCTGCCGAGCCCGGCCTGCTCGGGGCTCATGTAAGCGGGGGTGCCGACGAACTGTTCAAAGGCGGTAAAGAGGGTCTTGTCCGTGAGTCGGCCGGCGGTGGCC
>JBAXLL010000086.1:0-6888 GCA_037134835.1 Verrucomicrobiota bacterium | reverse complement strand
ACCTCGCCGCGAAGGTTAAAGAGCGGGCCGCCGGAATTACCGGGGTTGATCTGCGTTGTGGTCTGGATATAGAGTTGCCCGTCGAGTGGACGGTTACGCGAGCTGATGATGCCCTGCGACACCGTGCGGTCGAGGCCGAGCGGACTGCCGATAGCGAAGACCGTCTGCCCGTCCGTGATACCTCCTCCCCCCTCCAAGGGCACGGTTGGGAAAATGGTGTCGCCCGCGTCTTCGATCTTGAGCAGGGCAAGATCAATCCGCGAGTCGAGCGCAACGATGCGAACCTTGGTGAACTGAACTTTTTCCAGCTCCGTCGCACCACGGCGAAACTGCGTGACGGTGAGATCGTAGGCCCCGGCGACGACGTGCTCGTTGGTGATGATGTAGCCCGAATTTTGGATAAAAAATCCCGAACCGAGCCCCGTGGGTGTGCGAACTTGGACCACCGCCTCGGCCACGCGCGTGACATTTTCTTTCATCGGCAGTACCGCAGGGTTGATTGCCTCTCGAAAGAGATTGTCGCTCCCCTCGCTGCTGGCGGCGGGCACGGAGGCACCGGCCGCCTCGGCGGTGATTTTCTCAATCTCCTCGCGCGGGACCGTGACCACCGTAAAGCCCAGATCAACGACGACGCGATCCGCCTTTTCCGCGAGAATGTCGCCTCGCAGGCTTGAGCCATTTTTTAGCTGCACCGTGCTGAGGGCCAATACCGGGGTGACGGCCAGCGCCCAAGCGATCATCAGGCGCTGCCAGGGCAAGGCCGTGCGATAAATGTGATGGGTGGCGATATTCATGCCAGAAAAGCACAGCCATCATTCAGCTTTCCCGCCCAGCGCAAAGCGCGAAATCAGTACAGTAGCCGATTGGGACCCGGATCGAATAAGACGGGTGTTGGCCGTAAGGCGGGGGTTCATAGTGAACCGTCGGTCTGGATACCGTAGCCGTAGGTCTTGAAGCCGCTGAGGTCGGCGACGTAGAGCATTTTGACATCGGGCGTACCGCTAAGTGGCTGACCAATGTTCAGATCTTGCAGATGGTGGACCTTACAGGACTCGAACCTGTGACCTTTTCCATGTCAAGGAAACGCTCTAACCAACTGAGCTAAAGGTCCGATAAATCTGCGAGCAGTGAGTAACGCCCGCACGCGGGCGCGGTGCAAGGAAAAATCTCCGAACCCCACGCCGGATGTTTGAGGCATCCACGGGATGGCGACCCTGCCTCCGTCGGATTTCCGTCAGCCTGCGAAATATTTGGCCGCCGCCTCGCGGTCGCGGGTGATCTGCTCGCGAAGATCGGCGAGATCGGGAAATTTTCGCTCAGGACGGAGGAAGTGGAGCCACTCAACGGAAATCCAATCTCCCCCACTAAAAGGACAGTCCCCCAGGATATGCGTCTCCAACAGCGGCGCAGTCGCAGCGGCCTCGACCGTCGGTCGCAAGCCGTAATTGGCCACAGCGTTGAGCGGTCGGGGGGATTTTTCACTGGTGACGCGAACCGCATAGACACCTAGGCGCGGACATGAGTCGGGTGACCAAGGAAGATTGAGCGTAGGAAAGCCAAGGGTACGGCCGAGCTGCTGACCGGACGCGACCAAACCATCGGCGGTGTAGGTGCGGCCGAGCATCGCGTTCGCGATTGCGATTTCACCGGTGGCCAGACTGGCACGGATGCGCGAGCTGCTGATCGGTTCGTCGTTGAAATTGACGCGCGGAGCGCTAAACACCTGCACGCCGAGCTGCCGCCCCATGCCGACGAGGAGTGCGATGTCGCCCCGGCGGCTGTGGCCGAAGCGGAAATTTTCTCCGGCATGGACGCCGGCTAGCTGCGGCAGGTGGCTGCGGACGTGCGTCAGAAACTCCTCGGCCGTGATGCGCGCGAACTCCGGCGTGAAGGGCTGGGTGATGACTACGTCCACGCCGAGCGCGAGGAGCGCGCGAGCACGCGTCGCGGCGTCCATGATGAGCCGCACGCGAGCGTCTGGACGGAAGAGCGCGCTGGGGTGCGGCCAGAAAGTGAGCACGGCGGCGAGGCCGCCGTTGCGGCGAGCCGAGTGTACGGCGGCGTCAATGACAGCGCGGTGGCCGAGGTGGACGCCGTCGAACATCCCGAGGGCCAGGTGTAGCGGTCGCGCGGGCGGCAACGCGGCGCCGGCGGCGGTGAGGCTGGGAAATTGGGCGGGCTGGGTCACGCGAGAGGCAGGAGACAGGAGAAGCACGCCAAGGGACAGGAATTTTTTCTCACGGGCGTTGGAGTCTGCCGTCAGACCAAATCTTTCCACTTGTCCCGTGTCCGCGCGGCGGTTTGTTACGCGACCATGCATCGCAACCATCAGGCGCAAATTCGCGCACGCACGCAAAAGTTTCGAGCGACCTGGGTGCTGAGCTTGGGTCGTGCGCGGTGCAAGAGAAAGCAACCAGGCCTTGGAGCCTCGGGCGAGACGAAGCGTATATTGTAGGAGCGGTGCTGGTCGCCGTCCTGCCGGTCCGGGCGTCGGAGAGCGACGCCCCTACATCGATGAGGATAGGCCTTGCGCAGGCGACGCGCCGAGTGCAGGGGCGACGGTGGTCAGGGGCGGAAGGGCGATGTGGGCGGGGATGAGGATTTTTTCGACCTCGGGCGGCGACATGGCTTGCAACTGCTCCAGCGTCACGGCTTGCGCCACGTCGAAGTTGCCCGAGCGCGTGCGGCGGAGGGTTTTCAGGTGCGCGCCGCAGCCGAGCTTAGCTCCCAAGTCGTGCGCGAGCGTGCGGACATAGGTGCCTTTGGTGCAGCGGAGCACGATGCCGAGCACGGGTGGCTCCCAACTCGTGAGTGCGAACTCCATCACGCGGATGAAGCGCGGCTCGCGCACGATCTCCTCGCCTTTGCGTGCGCTCTTGTAGAGCGGCACGCCCTTGATTTTCACGGCGGAGAACATCGGCGGCATCTGGTATTGGTCGCCGAGAAACGTGGCGAGTGCGGCGCTCACCTCGGCCTCGGTGAGCGGGGGGACGGGACGCGTTTCCATGGTCTCGCCCTCGGCGTCCTGCGTGTTGGTGGTTTTGCCCAATTCGATGGTGCCGACATAGGTCTTGTCGGCGCTCATCAGATATTGCGAAAGGCTGGTGGCCTTGCCCACGAGCATGACGAGCAGGCCGGTGGCCATCGGGTCCAGCGTGCCAGCGTGTCCGATGCGCCGGGTGTGCAGGATGCCGCGCAAGCGCGCGACGACGTCGTGCGACGTATGGTCGGTGGGCTTGTCCACGAGCAGGACGCCGTTGAGTTCCTTGGCGGGGGCGAGGGGCATCAGGAAGTTTTTTTGGCGGCGTCCACGGCCGCGATCTGCGCGGAGAGAGCGGCGGTGAGCTGCGCGCGAAACGTGGCCAGCGTCGCACCCTTCACGTTGAGGCCGGCGGCGCAGGCATGGCCGCCGCCGTTGAACTGCGCGGCCACGCGGTCGAGGCGCAGCCCGGGATTCTTGCCCCGCAGGCTGGCCTTGATGCCATCAGCTCGCTCCTCGATCAGCACGCCGATATCCACGCCATCTATGCCGCGGGCGTAGTCCACCATACCCTCGGTGTCCTCGGGATTCGTGCCAGTCGCCTCATAGGTGCCGGCGGGCAGGACACCGACGCAGACGCGGCCGCCGCACTCGAGCTTAAACGAGGCGAGAAAGCGTTGCAAAAGCTGCAGTTTGCCGGCCGTTTCGCGCTCGTAGAGTTCAGCACTGGCAGCAGCGGGATCAGCCCCACGCTCGAGCAACCCGGCGGCGAGCACAAACGTGCGCCGGGAGGTTGAGTGAAAGCGAAACTGCCCGGTATCGGTCGAAATGCCCGTGTAGAGCGCCTGTGCCGCGGTGGCGTCCACCGGCAGGCCGGCGTCGAGCAACAGACCGGCCAAAATCTCGCAGGCGGCGGCGGAGCCGGTGTCCACGAAGTTGTAGGTGGCGAACCCGGGATTGGAAAGATGGTGGTCGAGGCTGGCGAGCGGTGCCGGAAACCGGGCGGCAAGCCGGTCGCCGGCGCGGGCCAGATCGGCGCAGTCAACATAGAGCGCGGTCCAGTCGCCGGCCGGCAGGGCGGCGGCGCGGAAGAACGGCGTGTCGCCGACGCAAAACTGGAGGCGGCGCGGCACGGGGTCGGTGTTGACACAGACGACTTCGCGGCCGGACGCACGCAACGCGCGGGCGAGCGCGACCTGCGAGCCGATGCAGTCGCCGTCAGGCCGCGCATGGCCGATAACCGCATAGCGCCCGGGACTGAGGGCAGCAAGAAGCGACGCGAAACGCGGGGCGAAATCCGGATAAAATTTTTTAGCGCCGGTCATGGAATCGGTACGCTCCGCTGGGCGCGCGCGGCTTTGAGTTTAGAGTGATGGGCTTTGAGTCTGGCTTTCACCGGGAGCGCATCGGTCTCGTGGCGGGGTTCGGTCGGAGGCCGAAATTTGGCGCGCGACGGTGCGAGCACGGAGGACGACGACGCAGGAAGTGCCACCGGCGCCGGGGTCAGGCCAGACGCGGGGGGCGCTTCGTCGGCCGCGGGTTCAGTCCCGGCGGCGACCGGTGTAATTTTTTCGCGGGCAACGATCTCGTCGAGCACGGCGAGGATGCGGTTGCCACGCGCCGTGGTGGTGTCGGGGACGAAAGTGAGCGCAGGCAAATGCTTGAGCACGATGCGGCGGCTGAGGGTGGTGCGGAGCGCAGCGGCCTGCCTCCGCAGCCAGCGCAGACGGTCTTCCACCAGCTTCTCGCTGCCGGTCACGGCCACAAACACCCGACAGCCCTTGAGGTCCGGCGAAACATCCACGGATGTCACCGTGATCGCGACCGCCTCCGTCTGGTGCTCCTGATGCAGCAACGCGCTCAGCTCACGCTGGAGCAGTTCGTTGAGGCGGAGGGTGCGGGCGGTTGGCACGGGAGGAAGAATTGGTCAATGGTAATTCAGCATGGCATATTGGGCGATTTCGGATCTGCCGCAAGGCGGCAGGATCGGCCATGACTCAATGAGCGGCAGGCGACAGCCAATAAGAACTAAAGTCAGAGCGCCGCCCTGACTTTCTGCACCTCATAGCACTCGATGATGTCGCCTGGCTCGTAACCGTTGAAGTCGCCGAGCTTGATCCCACACTCAAGGCCGGCCCTCACCTCGCTGGCGTCGTCCTTGAAACGTTTGAGCGTGGCCACCTTGCCCTCGTTGACCACGTCTTTCTTGCGCCGGAGGCGGGCGAGGGAGTTGCGAGTAATCCTGCCCTCGGTGACAAGACAGCCCGCGACGAAGCCCTTGCCCTGAGGAAAGGTGGCACGCACCTCGGCCGCGCCGGTCTTGGTTTCCTTGAGATCCGGTTCGAGCAGGTCGGCGAGCATCTCGCGCACCTTGTCGCCGAGTTCGTATATGATGGAGAATGACTCAATACGGACGCCGTGGTGCTTGGCGAGCGGCGTGACGCCATTCTCCAGTTTCACATTGAAACCAAGGATGACCGCACCGGCCGCGCCGGCCATGAGTACGTCGTTCTTGGTGATGAGGCCGACGTCAGTAGAGACAATGTCGAGCGAGATTTTGTTGCTCTTGATGCCGTCGAGGACATGGCGTACCGCCTCGGTCGAGCCGAAAACGTCGGTCTTGACGACGACCTTGAGCACCTTCTGCTGGGCGGCGGCGATGTTGGCGAAAAGCTGGTCCACGGACACTTCCTTCGGCGTGGCGGCGACGACCGCCGCCGCAGACTTCTGGAGGCGCTGCGCCTCCTCCTCGGCAAGATTTTCGGCTTCGCGGGCGTTCTTGACGGCGGTGAGCGCCGCCCCGCTATCGGGCGGGCCGCTCCAGCCGATGACGCGCACGGGGGCGGCCGGCGGGGCTTCCTTGAGCGGCTCGCCACGGTCGTCGAAGAGAGCGCGCACCTTGCACCAATGCGGACCGCACACGAGCGCGTCGCCGACACGGAGCGTGCCGCGCTGCACGATGACGGTCGCGAGCGCACCGCGCCCGGCGTCAATCTGCGACTCGATGACGATGCCGCTGGCGACGGTCTTGGGGTTGGCCTTCAGCTCAAGCACCTCGGCCTGCAGCAAAATCATGTCCAACAGGTCGGAGAGGCCGGTGCCTTTGATGGCCGAAACGGGCACGGTGACGGTGTCCCCACCCCAATCCTCGGGCGGAATCTGGCGCTCCTGCATCTGGGTCTTCACCCGGTCAATGTTCGCACCCTTCACGTCCATCTTGTTGACCGCGACCATGAGCGTGACCTTGGCGGCCTGCACGTGGGCGAGCGCCTCGTCGGTCTGCGGCATGAAGCCGTCATCCGCGGCGACGACCAGCACGGCGATGTCGGTGACGCTCGCGCCGCGCGCACGCATCTTGTTGAACGCCGCGTGGCCCGGCGTGTCGAGGAAGGTGATTTTTTTGCTATTGTGCTCGATCTGGTAGGCGCCGATGTGCTGCGTGATGCCTCCCGCCTCGCCGGCGGCGACACTCGCCTTGCGGAGGGCGTCGAGCAGGGAGGTCTTGCCATGGTCCACGTGACCGAGAATGCAAACTACGGGCGGACGGGGCGCGAGATTCTTAGCCTCCTCCTCGGCGGCCTTTTTCTTGCGCTCGGTCTCCTTGTCCTTGGCCGAGGCCTGCGGGGCCGTCTCTCCGCGGTGCTTGATTTCGAGCAGGAAGCCATGGGCCTCCGCGATCTTGGCGGCGATCGCCTCGTCGAGCGCGAGGTTCATTGAGGCGTGGCCGCCGGTGGCCTGCATGACCGCGCTGATGAGCTTGAATGGCTTCACCCCCAACACCGTCGCGAGATCGCGGACGATGATGGGCGGCTTCATCTGGATGAGCTTGATCTCGCCGCCAGCGGCATCGGTGCGGCGGGTGACCACGGGCATGGCCATGGGCGTCGGCGGTGGGCGCGGCGCGGACG
>JBAXLL010000085.1:0-6999 GCA_037134835.1 Verrucomicrobiota bacterium | reverse complement strand
GCACAGGCGACTTTGACTCGCCTAGTCATGGTTCGAATCCATGTCGGGCAGCCACGTTTTTACCTCTGATAAACAACGAATTAGACGAGTCGGAGAACGACGGTGCTGCGATTTGCATACCTCCGGCCAGAAACGGCATTTTCGCCATTTCCCGCGATGATTCTAACGCCGCAACGTCGGTGTATGCGCCAGCCGTCAAATTTGGGGTCGAATGTCCGAGGACACTTTGTGCGATGCGCTGATTCAGCCGCACTTCCGACGTGAGCAGTCCCTTGCCTTCCTTGTAACGGCAGCCGATAAGCAGCAAAAAAAGGTAGCAGGCAGCTTCGGAGAGAATTACCTCGGACGTTTCCGGTAGCCGCCGACTGTAGAAATCAACCATGAATGAAATAAATGCAATCCATGGCACGAGGCCTGCTGAATCGGTGTCCGCCATGAAATCCATCCTCCCAAAGTTCGGCCGCCTTCTTGGCTGCCTTCTCGCCCTCGGTCTCGCCGCCTCACTGGTGCGCGCCGCCGATGCCCCCGCTGCCGCTCCTGCCGCTGCCCCCGCCGCCGCCGCGGCCGTCACCAAAAAGCCGGAACCCCCGGCTCCGAGTATTGATCAACGTCTCGCCACCGTTGAGGCCTACATCACTAACAGCGATCCGTCGGTGCCGCTGAAAACCGGCCCGAAGGACAAGGATGGAAATCCGACGATTCCCGATGGTCTCGTTACGCCAACCTCGGCCACCTCCGGCCCGGGACATAATGCTTGGCAGATGGCCTCTGCGGCGCTCGTACTTTTCATGACATTACCCGGCCTGGCGTTGTTTTACGGCGGTCTCGTGCGCCGGAAAAACATCCTCTCCGTCATGGCGCAGTGCCTCCTACTCAGTGGCCTCGTCACCATCCTCTGGTGGGCGGTTGGCTACAGCCTCGTATTTCACAACGGCGGCCCGATACTCGGCAACTTGGACTTCGCCATGCTCAAGGGCGTGAATTCGACCCCCAATGGCGACTACAGCTATTGGGTTTCGCAGAACGTTTTCTCGATGTATCAGCTCATGTTCGCCATCATCACGCCCGCGCTCATCGTCGGCGCGATCGCCGAGCGCATGAAGTTATCCGCGATCTTCCTGTTTATGACCCTGTGGATGTTTGTGGTATATTTCCCCGTAGCCCACATGGTCTGGGGCATTGACGGTTACATGAACGGCGTCTGGAACGCCAAGGCCTCCATCCACGCCATCGACTTCGCAGGCGGCACCGTCGTGCACATGACCTCGGGCTGGTCCGCGCTCATCCTCTGCCTCATCTTAGGCAAGCGCATCGGCTTCGGCAAGGAAAACATGGCCCCGCACAGCATGGTGCTCTGCATGATCGGCACCGGCATGCTCTGGGTTGGCTGGTATGGCTTCAACGCTGGCTCAGCGGTAGCCGCCGACGGTGTTGCGGCCAACGCCTTCACAACCACCACGCTTGCCACCGCAGTCGCCTCCTTTGTGTGGCCGATGATGGAGTGGCTCGTGCGCGGCAAGCCCAGCATCCTCGGCTTCTGCTCGGGTGCAGTAGCCGGCCTTGTCGTCATCACGCCCGCCTGCGGCTTCGTCTCCCCCAACGGCTCGGTGATCATCGGTATCGCTGCCGGCATCGTTCCGTGGTTCTTCTGCTACAAGGTCAAGGGCTGGTTTGGTTATGACGACGCACTCGACACCTTCGGCGTCCACGCCGTGGGAGGCACGATGGGTGCGTTCCTCACCGGCATTCTCGCCGTCCCCGCCAAGCTCGCCAACGGCGACGTCAATCCCGACGCCGTCAACGGCAACCTCGCCTCGAATGTCGATGTCTACATCAATAAGGGCACGCTCTGGCTAGAGCAGGTCAAGGCCATCGGCGTGACGCTCGCGTTCGCCATTGTCGGCACCATCATCATCGCGTATATCGTCAAAGCCGTCCTCGGACTGCGGCCCACACCGGAAGCCGAACGCGAGGGACTAGATGTCTCCGAACACGGTGAGGAAGGCTACCACCAAGGCGCCTGAGTACACCGCAACCATCAAATCCAACTACCATGAAACTCATCATCGCCATCATCAAACCCTTCAAGCTCGACGAAGTTAAGGAGGCCCTGGCGGCCGCCGGCGTCGAGGGCATGACCGTCACCGAGGTCAAAGGCTTCGGTCGGCAGAAGGGCCACACGGAGATCTACCGCGGCAGCGAATACACCGTGGACTTCCTGCCCAAGGTGAAACTCGAGCTCGCCGTGAGCGACGACACCGCCGCCAAAGCGGTCGCAGCCATTACTGCGGCGGCCAAAACCGGCAAAATCGGCGACGGCAAGATCTTCGTCATGCCGCTCGAGGAGGTCATCCGCATCCGCACCGACGAGCGCGGCGACACCGCGATCTGAGCTGCAGGCTCACCTCGCCGTCAGGCTTCAAGGCCGGCGCCTTCACGGGCGCCGGCCTTTTTTCGTGCCGGCCCACAGGGACCCGGCCATGGCCGCCCGGTAAATAGCTGAAAAAGCCACTGTTCCCCAGCTGCTTTTTCGTCTATTTAACCCGCCTCCGCCACCCATGCTCGCCTCCGATTTCTTCGCCCTGCCGCCCTCCCTCGCGGTCTTTGCGCCGCACTTCCTCGCCGACGCGGCGCCGTGGGACTGGCTGCGTGAAATCGGCCCCGCGCTTGCCGCGCAGTCATTTGCCGACCCGCTGCCACCGCGCCCGCCCGGTGTGTCAATCACCGGCGCAGTCTATCTTCACCCGACAGTGAAGCTGCCCCACACCGCGACCATCATCGGCCCCGCTTGGATCGGCGAGGGCACGGAGGTCCGCCCCGGCGCCTTCATCCGCGGGTATGTTATCGCAGGCGCGCGCTGTGTGCTGGGCAACTCCTGTGAGTTTAAAAACAGCCTGCTGCTCGACGGCGTGCAGGTGCCGCATTTCAGCTACGTCGGCGACTCCGTCCTCGGCAACGGCGCGCACCTCGGCGCCGGGGCGATCATTTCCAACCTCCGCCTAGACCAAAAACCCGTCTCGCTTCGCCTGGCCGGCGGCACCCTGGACACCGGCCTGAGAAAATTCGGCGCGATCCTGGGGGACCAGGCCGAGGTCGGCTGCAATGCCGTGCTCAATCCCGGCACGCTGCTCGGAAAACGGGCGCTCGTGATGCCCGCCCTCGCTTTCGGCGGCTTTCTCCCGGGCAGCACGATTGCCAAGGCCCGCCAGACCGTGACCCTCCTGCCCCGCCGCGACTGAAATCTTTCTGTTTCCTCTTTATCTAAATCTCTCTCCCTCCGTCTTTACCGTTCGCCCTCGCTCTCCTGACGAAAGATAAAAATTAGGAGAAAGCATGACGACCCTGCCGGATTCCAAAATCGAAATTCCAAATTCCACAATGGCGACCCGCTTCCTCACCGGCATCACACCCTCCGGCACGCTTCACCTCGGCAATTATTTTGGAGCAATGCGGCCCGCGATTGAGCTTCAGGCGCGCGGCGAGTCATACTACTTCATTGCAGACTACCACTCGATGATTTCGGTTACAAATCCCGAGGCGCGCCGTCGCTATACGCTGGGCATCGCACTTGACTGGCTGGCCTGCGGCCTGGACCCCGCCCGGGCAGTGTTCTGGCGGCAGAGCGCCATCCCCGAGGTTTGTGAGCTCATGTGGCTGCTCGGCACACTCACTCCGATGGGCCTGCTTGAGCGCGCACACAGTTACAAGGACAAGCTCGCCAAGGGTATCGCGCCCAACTTCGGACTCTTCGCCTACCCCGCCCTGATGGCCGCCGACATCCTCCTCTTTGACACCAACGTCGTGCCCGTCGGCAAGGACCAGAAACAGCACCTCGAGATGACGCGCGACATCGCCATCAAGTTCAACCATGTCTACGGGGAAACCTTCGTCGTGCCGGAGGAGCGCATCGCGGAGGAGGTCGCCGTCATCCCCGGGCTGGACGGTCAGAAGATGAGCAAGAGCTATGGCAACACCATCGAGCTCTTCGGCGAGGAGAAGGCCCTGCGCAAAAAGATCATGGGGATTGTCATGGACTCACGCACGCCGGCCGAGCCCAAGCCCGACGCCGACAAGAACCTCGCCATACAACTCCTGCGCCATCTCTCACCGAAGGACATCGCCACCGACTACGAGAACCGCCTGCGCGCAGGCGGCCTCGGTTACGGTGACCTCAAGAAAGCGCTGTTTGAACATTACTGGAATTATTTCGCGACCGCTCGCGCCCGGCGCGCCGAGCTCGCTGCGAATCCCGATTACGTCGAAAAACTCCTGCGCGACGGCTCACAACGCGCCCGCGTCAAGGCGAGTGTCGTTCTCCAGCGCGCCCGCAAGGCCTGCGGGCTGGAGTGAGGGCCCATCCCTATACCACCACCACTTCCGGCTCACGCAGGGCGGCGATGGCGGACATGATTTTTTCGCTCGCGTGCTGGTAGCGCGCTTTGCCCTTTACCGGGTCGTCGTAGTCGGCGGGCATGAGCGAACGACCATAGACGACCGACACCGGTGTGCCGAGGTGCAGCGCGCCGTCGCGGCCGAGCGCGCGATGCGAATTGAAAATCCGCGTGGGCACTACCGGAACCTGCGCGCGGCAGGCGAGTAGGCCCACCCCGGCCTTGGGTGTCTGCAGCACGCCGTCGGCCGAACGCGTACCCTCGGGGAACAGCACAAGCGCGCGACCGGCGGTGAGCGCGCGGAGTACGTTCTTAATCGCGGCCACATCGGAACCGTCGCGATCCACCGGAATGCAGCCAACGGCATCAAGCCACCACGCGGCGGGGCCGGGTTTCCAAAGCGTCTTGCGAGCGAAGTACGCGATGGGGCGCAGCACATGGCAGCCGATCAACGGCGGATCGAGGAAGCTGGCGTGGTTGGCGGCGAGCAAAAACGGCCCGGTCCGTGGCACGTTGCCCAGCCCGATGAGTTCACCACGAAAAAACGCCCCGTGCGCCGCCTCGGCTGCCAGGCGGCTCACGGCGTAGACCAGCCCCATGCCATCCTGTACAACCGGCGCTTTCATCCGCCGAGCAGACGGGCGGTGATAAGGCGGGCGCAACGCTCCACAACCTCGGCCAGCGACAGGTGCGTGGAGTCAATGGCCACCGCTCCGGGCGGGCAGACAAATGGCGCGGTTTCACGCGACGAATCCAGGCGGTCTCGCTCGGCCACAGCATCGATCTGGCCCTCACGGACGCGACGGTTGGCCCGTTCCGTCGGGTCCGCATGGAGAAAGAAACGCAAGTCGGCATTAGGGAAAATCACCGAACCGATGTCGCGGCCCTCCATCACGAGCCCATTAAGTCCGCCGGCTTTCGCCTCCTCCGCCAGACCGCGCTGGTAAGTGAGCAGTGCGGCGCGTACCTCGGGCAACGCAGCGAAGTGCGAAACCGCGGTGTTGACGGCGGCACTGCGGATGTCGGCCTCGCGCACCTTATCCCCATTGATTTTGAAGTCGGCATTGTGCCCGACGATCCGCGTGCTGAATCTCAGTTCGGTGAGTTCCGCCCGCACGGCGGCGGGGTCGGTCGCCTTCACCCCCCGGTGCAGCAGCTCGGCCGTGAGTGCGCGGTAATAGGAACCGGTGTCAGCGTGAAGGAAATGAAACCGTTCGGCCAGAACGCACGCAGTGGACGATTTACCGGAGGCGGCACCGCCATCAATGGCGATGATGAGGAATTTTTTAGGGGTCATGGTGAGGATGGCGGTTCGTCTGGATGTGCATTGTTCCGTATCTTGGCAAGCTCACCAAAAAAATCAGGAAAAGTCTTGGCGCAGCAAGCAGCGTTTTTGATCGCAAGCCAACGCTCCCCGTTGCCGAGCAGGTCGTGGCAACCGAGGATGGCAAAGCTCATGGCGAAACGGTGATCACCATAAGTTTCGATTTCGAGCTGCCGGCCCCCAGCCACCGCGGCCTTAGCCCGTCGGCGCAGTTCCGGAAGGTTCGGTCTGATGGCGATCGAATCGTGCTCCTCGACGAGGCCTTGTCCGAGCTTGCGGAGCTCGTTCGCCATGCCAGCGACGCGGTCGGTTTCTTGCTTTCGCGTGTGCGCGATACCAGTGATGGTCGTCGGCCCGTCAAGCAGTGGCGCGATGGCGGCGAGGGTGAGGAAGGTGTCGGAGAATTCCTTGAATTCGCGCGTGCGCGGTTGAGCACCGACCTGATGCGCCAATCCATAAAACCTAATTTCAGTTCCTGTGGGTTTTGAGATTACCTCACAGCCCAGCCCCTCTACAACATCAGCGAATCGTACGTCCCCTTGAAGCGACCGGCTCCGAAGATCGACGTGAAACCCGCGCAGACACAAAGCCCCGCGTCTCGTAACCGCCAACGGCAATACCATGAAGTAGCTGGCCGCAGTGGCGTCAGGCTCGATGGCGTACGAAATACCAGACATTGCATAGACGGTTTTCTCGACGCGAAAACTCTGCTCATCAAGCTGAGTGGCATTTCGTTCAAGCCCACGTTGAAACGCCTGCATGATGGTCATGGTCATCTGCACGAATGGTAAGCGAACGCCTCCCGCTGTTCGGAGCTCGACTGGTTCAGTTGCGAGCGGTGCCACCATGAGCAGCGCCGAAAGCATCTGGCTGCTCTCACTGGCATCAATTATAACCACGCCACCGCGTAGACCGTGAGCGTGGATTTCTAGCGGGAAAAAACCCTCCTCCCCCGTGCAGCGGATGTCAGTGCCGAGCGAGCGGAGCGCGTCTATCAGGCCTTTCATCGGGCGCTTCCGCATCTGCGGCACGCCGTCGAGGCGGTAGGTGCCGCCCTTGGCGGAGGCACAGAACGCGGTGAGGAATCGCGCCGCCGTGCCGGCGTTGCCGACAAAGATGTCCGCCGTCGGCGAGGGGATTTTCCCGCCCTGGCCGGCAACGTGGAAGGTTTTCTCCACTGGGTCGGATTTCACCGCGATGCCGAGCCGGTTCAGTGCCTCGGCCATGATCTCTGTATCCTCGCTGAAGAGCGCGCCGGTGAGTGTGACGGAGCCGTCGCAAAGC
>JBAXLL010000084.1:0-7006 GCA_037134835.1 Verrucomicrobiota bacterium | reverse complement strand
CAGCCGGTGCAGCAGGAACCAGCGGCTACACCCCGATTCAGACAACTTTCACCGACATCGGCGGCACCACCGGCACCAAAGGTGCACACGGCGCAAACCTTGTCACCGGCTTTGGCGGCAACGGTGGTGCCGGTGGCGCGGGTGGCAACGGTGGCGATCACAGCGAGTCCCTCGTTCTGGGGGTCGCCGCCGCCACGGTAGATCTCGTCGCCCTGATCGCGGACATGACCTCGGCTCTGGCCGACCCCTTCACCATTCCCGTGGGAATCTCCCTGGCTGCCAGCACCGTGGGCGCGGCTCTCAATGAGGCCAATGCCATCATCTCCTTAGACAGTTTCGACAAATCGCTCGCGGACGGACAGATTGGACTGGGCGGCAGTGGTGGCACCGGCGGCAATGGTGGCAATGGGGGCGACTTCCACGGCGGCGGCGCCGGTGGTGCCGGTGGCAATGGGGGCGCCGGTGGTGTCAATTACAGCAGTTCCGCCTATAAGGGCGGTGCAGCCGGTGGCGACGCCGGGAGCGGGGGCAATGGCGGCCTCGGCGGCTTTGGGGCGGGCGGCGGCACAGGTGGCGACGGTGGCGTAGGCGGGGCCGGAGCTCCTTCTGCTCATTCTGATGGGAGGGCGGCCGTAGCCGAAGTAACCGGCACACAGCATGTGGACGCCACTTTCAAAACCCAATGGTTTGACCCGACGCTGAACGGAGGGGTGGGCGGCTTCGTCACGGTGCAATCGAATCTTACCACCCAGCCCTCCAACACCCAACTCGACGTCCATTTTAGCGACGGCTCGGCCCATACCGTCACGGTGACATCGGTTCAAGACCAGCCGGCTAGAGATCAGACCTTTGTGAAAACACCGGCCACTCCCGCCGTTGCCGCCGGCGACAGTGTGGCCCGGCCCAATGGTTTGGACGGCACCGGTGGCTCAGGTGGGGCGGGCGGCTTCGGGGCCGGCGCGGGTGCCTCGGGCACAACGCCGGGTGGCGCCATCACGGGCGGCAATGGCGGCAGCGCCTACGGCGGGGCGATCTTCCTGCGCAGCGGCGCGACCCTTACTATCACGGGCAATGCCCTGTTCGACAACAATCAGCTGGTGCAAGGCCAGGGACAGACTGGCGTTGACGGCTCCATCATCGCGGGGATCGCGGGCAACGCCGTCGGCTCAGATCTTTTTATGATGACCGGCTCGACCGTCACGCTGAATCCGGGCGCAGGTCACGTGATCCAGTTTAACGGCAGTCCCGGCGGGGTCTCGATCGCGGATGACAGCGCGGCCTCCATCGGCGGCTCCACCGCCATTCCGGCAGGACAGGGTGCTGGTCTGACCGTGGCGAGCGGTCTGGTGATTTTTAACGGCACCAATCTCTACTCGGGCGAGACCACCATCACCGGCGGCGTGCTCCAGGCGGACGACAACACGGGCATCTTTTTTTCCAGCCGGATCAATCTGTCCGGCGGCGTGCTCCAGTCCAATGGTGGTATGAGCCTCTTCAACCGTTTCCTCGGTACGGGCAGCACGAACGTGGAGTGGACGGGCGACGGTGGGTTTGCCGCCAAGGGTGCCGATCTGACGGTCAATCTGAACAATGGCCGGACACCGGTCACCGTCACCTGGGGATCGGGCAGCTTCGTGCCCAGCGGGAGCGTCCTCCTCTTTGGTTCCGCCACCGCCGACTCCAACGTTTTTTTCAAAAACCCCATCAACCTAAGCGGCGGAAATCGCACGATCCTCGTCACCGCCAACGACGCGATCGCGGCCACGGACGACGCCCAGGCGGTGGACGCCAATGCTGATACCGCGACGCTGCGCGGGGCGCTGTCCAACGGCTCGCTCACCGTGGGCGACGCTACCCATACGGGCATTCTGATTTTGGGTGCGGCCAACACCTACGCCGGCGGCACGACCATCAACGGCGGCACGCTCGCCGAGAACGCCACCGGCTTCCTTGCTGACACCGGTACCCTCACCATCAACGGGGCCGCCTCGGCCTTCGACCTCGGCACCGACCACAGCGACACCGTCGGCACCGTTACCCTGACCAACGGCGCGACCATCAATGGCACCGGAGCCTCTTCGCTCCTGACCACGGCGACGTTTGAGCTGCAAAGCGGCACCGTGAACGCGATCCTCGCCGGCACGGGCGCGCTGAACAAAACAACGGGGGGCACAGTTACGCTCAATGGCGTGAATACCTACACGGGCAACACCAACGTAACTGCCGGCACGCTCGCCGAAGGAGCGACCGGCAGCATCGCGGACGGTAGTAGTCTTACGGTGGACGGCTCCACCGCTGTCTTCAATCTCGGGGCCAACCACAGCGATGCCGTCGCCACTGTCACCCTCGATCACGGCGGTCTCATCTCCGGTTCCGGCACTTCCGCCCTCACCAGCACCGGCAGCTTCGAACTCCACGACGGCTCCGTCACCGCCATCCTCGCCGGCAATGGCATCCCTCTCAACAAGACCACCGGCGGCACCGTCACCCTCGCCGGAGTGAACACCTACACCGGTACAACTTCCATCACCGCCGGCACCCTTATTGTTTCCTCGACCGGACGACTGGCGGCGGCCACCGCTGTGATCGTGGGACATGACGCCGGTCTGACGCTCAACAGCGACAACACCGTCGCGAGCCTGACTATCAGCGGTTTGCTCTCGGGCTCCGGCACGCTCACCGCCCCAACCTATCACCTGGACGACGGTGCGCAAATCAATGCCCCATTTGGCACTGGAACTATGTTTAGCAACGGCACCGTCAACCTGAATGCGACCCTCGCGGCCGACAGCATTTTTATCCAGACCGGCCACCTCACCTTGCAACAGCCCGATCTGTTTTCACACAACGCTTCGCTGGACATCAGCACCGGCGCAGAACTGGAGCTCGGCAACGGGGACACCACGGTCCTGAATCTCAGCGGCGATGGCCTCGTGATTTCGAACAACTTCATCCTGCACGTCACCAACGGCGGCGAACTCACCGGCACGGTGAGCAGCCCGGGCGTTCTCGAAAAGACCGGCGACGGCATTCTCACCCTTGGCGGCACCAACGTGTTTTCTTCAGGGACCAATGTTGACTCGGGCACCCTGATCGTGGACGGCACTCTGACCACGACCACAGTCACCATCAGCCCGGGTGGCACGCTGCAAGGCCATGGCACGATCACCGGCAACGTCGTCAACAACGGCGGCACTACATCGCCCGGCAACTCGCCCGGTATTCTGACCATCGCGGGCAACTACACTGAAAACGCCACGCTGCTGATTGAGATCGGCGGCGTGTCCGGGGCTGGCGTAAATCCGACGGGCCACGATCAGGTCGCGGTGGGCGGCACCACCACGCTCAATCCGTCCACAGGCATCCTCCAACTCGTCAAGTTCACCGCCTTCGAGCCGGCGCGCGGCGATGTCTTCAAAATCATCAACGGCGCCCCGGGTTCGATCCACGGGCATTTCGGCACGTTCACCACCGCGTTCACCCAAGGCCTCGTACTCAACCTGAGCACCGGCGAGCTCGTCGGCACCGGCCAGGCCGCGGCCGCCAGCATCCAGACCGTTTTTGCAAACGCGACCGCCAACCAGCGGACCATCCTCACCCAGCTAGAAGTAGGCGACCGGCAGTTCCTGGGTGGCGACCTGATCAAGCTCCTGCTCACCAATCCCGCCACCACCACCACGATCTTCAACCAGGCCTCCCCCGAGGCCTACGCGGGCCTGGCCGACTACGCGTTGCGCGCCACCCGCAACTATGCGACGGACGCGGCCGACATCGCCCCGTTGGCCCAATTGGGCAAAGTTGCGGTGTTCGCCGGCTATGCCGATCTGGATGCCGGCTCCGACAGCTCCCGCAATCAGGCCGATTACTCACTCCTGAGCCATGGCGGTCTGGCCGGAGTGCGGATTAATCCCAACGACAAGTGGCTAATCGGGGGGGTTCTTGGCTTTGATACGGGGAGCGTCCGCTCGACCTTTTTGCGCTCCGAAGTGGACGGCAATGTCGCCGGCCTGTTTGCTACCTATGATCCCCGGACGGATCACCGCCTGCTGCTGTCGGGTAGCTTCACCTATGGCGACTTCGACACCCATGGCACCCGCACCACGGCTTCCGGCGTTTCCAGCTTCTCGAAGGTCGGCTCCAGCGACGCCACCTTTGCCCTCCGGGCGAGCTATCTGGCCCTGCAGCGGCCGGATTACAGTCTGCGGCCGGAACTCGGGATCGCCGCCAGCGGGGTGCGCGTCGGCAGCTTCAACGAGACCAATCCCAGTGGGCTTCAGGCACTGCATGTCCGGCCGGTGAACCCTTCGAGCTTCCGGCTTGAGACCGCCCTAAACGGCACCTACGCGGTGAACGGCAGCCTGAGTTTCACAGGCCGGCTCGGCCTCGACCACGACTTTAGCCGGTCGACACGCGATGTCTCGGCCAACGTCGTGGGCGAGCCCTCGGGCTTCAGCGTGCGGGCCCCGGGCATGGGGGCGACCGAATTGAGCCTCGGGCTGGGCGCAACTATCCGGCTGAATCAGCAACTTAGTCTGCGTCTCTACTATCGGGCAGGCTTCTCATCGGACGCCGACACCACCAACTCCTTCTTCATTGGCAGCTCGTTGAGCTTCTAAGCCCGCGCCAGTCGCAAGTCGCTCCACTCGCCCAATACGCGGCTCTCCACGGTCCAGCCCGGCGCAGCCGCTGCAAAGACGGCACGCACTTCCGCCAGCTCGGCCGCGAGAATGCCGCTCAGCACCAGTTCACCGCCCGAAGCGACCGCGCTGACCAGCTCGCGCGTAAAACGCATGAGCACGTCGGCCTGGATATTTGCGAGCACGAGTTCCGCCTGCCTTCCGGCCAGCCCGCCGATCAGGTCGGCCGTGAAAAAATTTACCTCTCCGGCCAGCCCGTTGAGCGCGGCGTTCTCCCCGCTGACGCGCACCGCCTCGGGGTCGTTGTCGAAGCCCGCCACCTCGCCGAGCCCCAGCCGGGAGGCCGACAGCGCGAGAATCCCCGATCCACAGCCCGCGTCGAGCACACGAATCCTGCCCCGGGTTCCCTGCCCCTTGTCCTTGGCGGCGAACGCCACCAAGCGTTCGCAGCACAGCCGCGTCGTCTCGTGGTTCCCTGTCCCAAATGCCAGCCCCGGGTCGAGCCAGATGACCGCATCGCCCGGAAACAGCGCATAGCGCTCCCGCTCCCAGACCGGGACCCAGTGCAGCCGCCCGAAACGCCAGGCCTTGAAATGCGCCTTGTAGCTGTCGCGCCAGTCTTCATCGGCCAGCGCGCGCACGGCCGGCCCGCCCGTCGTACCCGTCGGATCCACCCCGGCACCCGCCAGCAGCGGAGCCAGCTCGTCCCATCGCGCCCGCGCTTCGAGCTCGCCGGGGAAAATCCCGACGACCCACGCCCGCCGCACGATTACATCCTGCATCACCGACCACTCGGCAAGACCGAGCTCGAGCAACACGTTGTCCGCCGCATCCACCGTGTCCGTGGGAATCTCGGCCTTGAGTTCAAACAGTTTCGGCGGTGCGTCGGTTTTCATTGGTTGCGGGTGGGCCCACGCTCCGAAGTTCGATGCTCACCGTCGAGGTTGTCCAGCCAATGCGCGGCAAAAAACTTTTTCTCCACTGGCAGCAACGGCTGATTATCGCCCGGCCCGAGGAGCGGACGCAGCGCCGACGTCATTTGCAACGAGACGAGCAGGTAGATGATCATCCACGCCTTCAGTCCAGTATCGGACCTCAGGCCGAAGTGCTGGAACGCCGCGTTCAAAAATCGGATACCGAAACCCACCGAAACTAACCAAAAGATTACATGGAAAAACCCCATCATCGCCACGGACTCCGTGGATTGGGAGAAGAGCCACGCCACAGGCGCAAAGCCGATGAGCAGCAGCGTCATCAGCGCCAGCATCCCACCTAAGGCCCCGGCGACCTCTGGCAACCGGGCGGAAGAACCGCACAGGCAGGTGAAAATATAGAGGCTGGGCAGGCAGATCGCCGCCGTGACGGCGAGACCAGCCGTGATCTTAAGCGGTGTCGCCCACCACTGCATGCCGCCGGAAAAACTCCCGACAATCGCGCCATAGACGGCGATGAAACCCAGGGCGGCGGCCAACAAGGTGGCGATCAGCCGGCCCGGTGAAGACTGCCGCAGATGAAACACGACCCGCCGCGGATGGCGCAGCACGGCCTCGACCACCGCCACGGGACCAACGAGCGGGACGCAGTCATTGGGATCTTCGCCCAAGGGCCGGTCTTCACGTTGCCGTGAAGGCATCGCTGGCAGGGGCGGCGGCGACGGCGGCTGGTTCAGATTGGATTCGTTCATGGTGGGGATTCTCCGTCTGGGGGTTGAGGTTGGCCATCAGGCTAAAGCTGGTGGATGGATTGAAGCACCGACTCGAAAAAATTTCCGTGAAACGCCCCGGTCCTCAGAAACTCGACCGACAAAGACGGCGTGCCAATAAACGGCCGTAAAATCCACGAGAGTTGGCTGCCCAGCAGCAAATTCACCGCAAGCCATGCAAGTAATATTTTCCGGGCCGCCACGTCGCTCCCGCCCAGCCGCCGCAGCAGCTGCAGCAGGCGCACGTTGGCGGTGATTCCGGCCAGTGCAATCACGGCCACGAGCGTCAGCAGCATGATGCTGTGCGCCGCCGTCGTCGTTTGCTCGCCCGGCTCCAGCGGCGGCAAGTTCCACACGAGAAATGCCATCAGCGGGCTGAACGCGCCGAGGATCACCGCCGCCAGCGCAAAACTTGTGAGCACCGCCGCCAACGCCTCGCGCAGGCGCAAGTTCAGCCCGAGCAGCGGTGCCAGCAGACCGTTGAGCAGACCGTTGCCCGCCGCAGTGGCGAGCAAGATGAGCGGCAGCTTGACGGCGGCATAGGCCGCCTGCTCCGGGGCGCGCCACCAGCCCATCGCGGCGCCAAACGCCCCCGCGCCGCCTACGATAACCGCTACTTGCTGCCAGGCACTCGCCCCCGACCCACGCTCGATCCAACCCGCTATCG
>JBAXLL010000083.1:0-7033 GCA_037134835.1 Verrucomicrobiota bacterium | reverse complement strand
CAGCAGCAAAGATCACCACCCGCCCCTTTTCCAAGTGGCGAACCGCGCGGCGGCGGAATGGCCATACTTGCCGGTGAGCGAGGCGACCTCGCCGACCTTGATGGGGTCTTGCGCGCAGGCGGCGGTGGCGGTGAAAGCGACGAGCGCGAGAAGAAGAGGCACGACAGGCAACGGAAGGGGAAGGCGGATAAGACTCATGGTGGAACGAGAAAAGCGGGGGCGGTGGCAGGTTTCAACCAAACTATTAGAGTGAAAACCCGAACCGGGAGGCTTAAGCAGGAAGCCATGAAACCCGGAACCAGATTCATGGTTTCTTGGCTTCCTGCTTAAACTCGGAATCGAAATTTGCGGTTTGAGCTTCGTCCCTCGTGCGCGTTTTCTCGTGGGCGGTGAACCTTCTCGACCGCTACCTTCTGCGCGAATGGCTGAAAATCTTCGGCCTGCTGCTGGTCGCCACGCTCGGCCTACTGCTGTTGCAGGCGGCATACGACGACCTGTCTGATCTGCTCGGCCTACGGGCGAACGCGGCGGACGTCGGCGTGTATTTTGCGGTCAAGCTGCCTGGCTATCTTGCGCTGGTGCTGCCGCTGGCGCTGCTGTTATCGCTCCTTTACACGCTGGGCCAGCTCCACCGCAACGGTGAGATCATCGCGCAACGGGCGGCCGGGCTGGGGCTCGCGCGGATTACGCAGCCGCTGTGGCTCGCCGGTGCGCTGTTATGCCTGCTGGTCGGCTGGCTCAACGCCAGCGTGGTGCCGTGGTCGGTCGAAGAGGCGCGCGCGATCAAGCAGCGGCTGGGGCTGCACGCGCAGACCGGTGCCGCCGCCGGTCCCCGGGCGGAGCTGGCGGGCTGGCGCGACAACGCCGCGTTCGACAACCGTCGCGCGGGCCGGATGTGGTTTTTTAACCGTTTCAACCCGGTCACACGGCGTGGTTTGGGCGTGACGGTCTCCGAGCTCGACTCACGGCGGCGGGAGATCACGCGGCTGATGGCGCGCGAGGCCCGGCCCGGCCCCGGCGGCCGGGGCTGGGTGTTTCTCGATGGGCGCCAGATCCAGCTCGATCCGGAGACGGGTGTGATTCTCGGCACCGAGCAATTTTCCGACTTGCCGAAACTTTATTATATGGAGGATCCGGCGCTGATCGCGGCCTTTGACCTGAACCCGCTCGATCTGTCGTTCCGCGAGCTCGAGCGGCTGATGGACTATCTCGTGGCGGAGGACAACCCGAAGGTCACGGCCTACGCCGTACGCTACTACGGGTTGCTGGCCGACGCGTTGGTGCCATTCATCATCATCCTGCTGGGCGTGCCGTTTGCCGTGTCGGGCGTGCGCGTCAACCCGGCGGTGGGTGTGACGAAATCCATCGGGCTGTTCGCGATGTATTACCTGCTGGTGAAAACGGCCGCCGCCGCCGGCGGCAGCGGGCTGGTGCCGCCGCTCTGGGCTGCCCTGCTGCCCAACGCCGTGATGCTAATGCTCGGCGGAATCTTTTTCGCGCGGGCGCAGTGAGCGCGACAGGTTAGCTCACGCCCAGGCGAAATTAAAGCTGATGCTGATGCGCTCGGCGTCTGTGCGGTTGGAGGCGACCTCGTGACGCAGCCAGCTTTCGAAGAGGATCACATTGCCCGCTGCGGCAGGGTAGGTGACATGGGTTCGGTTGGTGCGGCGGGCATCGGCGCGGCGCGGCGGGGCGGCCATGAACTTGCTCAGGCGCGGATCCTCGAATTTCAGACCGGGACAGCCGCGCGGCGTGACGACATAGTAGGTGCCGCTGATGACCGAGAGTGGATGCAGATGCAGCGAATGCGCGGCCGTGGGCGGCATGATATTGGCCCAGCAGTCTGTCAGACACAGCGCACGGCCGCGCAGGTCGAAATCCAGCGCACGGGCGAAAGCGTGGGCGTGGCGTGCGAGCTTTTGCTCGAGCGCGGCAAACGTGCTGGAGAATTTGTGCAGCTCGTTGAGCGAAGCGTAGCTGGTATAGCCGCCGGGATAATTTTTCGCGGACCAGCGCCGGCCAGCAGCGTCGAAGTCGCGGAGCTGGTTGCACTCGGCGGCCAGCCCGGCATTGAGGCGTGTGAGTCCGGCCCGCTGGAGCGGTTCACAGTAGATGAGGGTGGGAAACAAGGCGCGGGCAGGCATGACGGAGACAATGGATCGCGTGGCGCGCGGCTCAACAGCGTTTTAATTGTCGGTCAGCCTTGCGTTGGGGCGATGGAGGCTGCATGTCGTTGGCCATGTTCGGACCCACTCCTGCTCGTGATATCGGCCTTGTGGCCGGCTTTGAGCTGCGTGAGATGCTGCGCAGCCGTCGGGCGATCGCGGTGCTCGCCCTCTACCTGCTCGCGGCGGCTTTCTTTGCGTATTTGTTCGTCAGCGTGTTGGAGCGGGTTCAGGAAGCGGCGAAAAATCCCGCCGCCTTCCTCATCAACGCGCGTGGCGAGGCTCCCGGTCGTCCGGGGGCGAGGCGCGGCGGACCGGTGTTCGCGCCCGCGCCGCCAGGCAAACCTTCCCAGGGCATCCTGACCAGCCGGGGCTCCCCCTTTAACGCCCTCATCTTCAGCCAGGTTGCCGAGCCCGAGGCCCGGGATTTCCTGGAGAAGCAGTCGCCGGTGGTGCTTTTTTTCACGCTCACCTCGTTCATTTTTGTGCCCCTGCTCATCATGATCACGGCGGCGGAGACGGTGGCCCAGGAGCACCAATCGCGCGGGGCGCGGTTTGTGGCGATGCGAACCGGGCGGTCCGAGTTCGCGCTGGGCAAAACGCTCGGGCAGGGCGCGCTGCTGGGCGTGGTCACCCTGATGTCCGGCGTGACCGGCCTCGCGATCGCTGCGTGGAAGCTCAGTGACTTCAGCTGGGGCACAGGGCTCGAGTCGCTGGTGATTTTCTGGCCTCGGGTGGCGGCCTATTGCCTGCCTTTTCTTGGGGTGGCGGCGTTTTGCTCGATGAACAGCGCCAGTGCGATGTCCGCCCGGGTTTTTTCCCTGCTCGGGCTGACCGCGCTTTGGCTCGCGCATCATGCGGCCGAGCTCTACGCGGACAGCGCGTTCGCGCCATTTTTCAACACGCTGGATTTTCTCACCCCCTACGCCCACCAAGATGACCTCTGGCGCGCGTCGTGGTCGGCCGTCGGGCCGCAAATGTTGCTGCTGGCCGGCCTTGCGCTCGGCTATGTGTGCGTCGGGCTGCTGTTTTACCGAAGGAGGGACCTGTGAGTGTGATCGCCGCCGACCCGCCCTCGCCATCTGATGCCGCGCTGCGCCTGAGCGCCGTGCATAAGAATTATGGCCGTATCCGCGCGCTCGACGGGCTCGACTTGGTCGTGCCGCGGGGCTCGGTGTTCGGCCTCGTCGGCCCGAACGGCGCGGGCAAGACCACGACGTTTTCCATTGCCTGTGGCTGGCTGCGGGCCGACCGGGGCGAGGTGGATCTGCTGGACGGGGGTGCCTTCGATCCCGCGCGGCACCGGGGCCGGGTGACCGCGTTGCCCCAGGATTCCGCCCTCGGCCGCGATATGACGGTGGTGGACCAGCTCACTTACCTTGGCCGGCTGCAAGGTCTCGACCGGCGCGCGATCCGCGGCGAAGTCGCTAGAATCCTGGACCTCGTCCAGCTTACCGACCGTGCCGGCGACCGCGTCCGCACCCTTTCGCACGGGATGCTGCGGCGCGTGGGCATCGGGCAGGCGTTTCTCGGCGACCCGGAACTGGTTCTGCTCGACGAGCCGACCAACGGCCTCGACCCGCGCCAGGCGCACAGCATCCGGGAATTTGTCGCGGCGCAGCGCGGCACGCGTACCATTGTCATCAGCTCCCACAATCTCCACGAGATTGAGACCGTATGCGATCATGTCGCGCTCATTGACCGGGGCCGCGTCGTCATGGCCGGGCCCATCTCGGTCGTGACGGGCCGCGATGGCGAGATCCGCATCATGTTGGCCGACGGCCCGGTGCCGCTCGCGGAAATGCGCGCTGCCCTGCCCGGAGAGCGCGCCGAGTGGGATGAGGCGACGCGTACGCTCACGCTGCGGTTTCAGGAAAAACCCGGCCGCGCCGCCGAGGACGTGACAGGCGTGGCGCTCCGTGCGCTGCTTGACGCCGGTGCGCGCATTTCATCGGTCGCGCGCGGCCAGTCATTGGAGCGCCGTTATCTTGACCTGCCCGCCGCCGCCGTGCCGCCGTCCGGCGCCGAGGTTGGGGCGCATCCTGCTTGAAGGCAGGTCGCCCCAGGAGGGTATTGGGGCGGAAGTTTTTTCGTGTGTTTCCTTGGTTCAGTGATTTTTCTGACGGTGCATGAACATTCTTGGCATTGATATCGGTGGCTCGGCGGTCAAGGGCGCGCCTGTGGACACAGGCACGGGCCGGCTGCTCGACGAGCGTTTCCGCGTGGAAACGCCCATTCAGCTCACGCCGCGCGCGATGGCCCGCACGGTCGCGGAGGTCGCGACCCATTTCCGATGGCGCGGCCCGATAGGGGTTGGCTTTCCCGGTGTCGTGGAGGGCACAACCCTGCGCACGGCGGCCAACCTGCACTCCGGCTTCATCGGCTGCGACGCGGCCAGGCTGTTCCGGGAAGCGACGGGTTGTCGCGTTGGCGTCGTCAACGACGCGGACGCCGCCGGGCTGGCCGAGATGCGTTTTGGCGCGGGGCGCAGGAGCAAGGGCGCGGTGCTGCTGCTCACGCTCGGCACCGGGGTGGGCTCGGCGTTGTTTTGCGACGGTGTGCTCTGGCCGAACAGCGAACTCGGCCACCTGCCTTACAAGGGCCGCTCGTTTGAGAAGCATGTCGCGGCCTCGGCGCGAAAGCGTAATGATCTGACGTGGGAGGAATGGAGCGGGCGGCTCAACGGCTATTTGCAGGTGCTCGAAACCGTACTCGTGCCAGGATTGATCATCATCGGTGGTGGGGTGAGCGCCAAGCACGAGAAATATTTTCCCTTCCTGAAAACGCGGGCCAAAATTATGCCGGCCCGTATGGGCAATACGGCCGGCATCGTAGGCGCGGCATTGCACGCGGTGGAGTAGGGGAGGGGCTTGGGCAGCAACGGCGTAGGCGGCCGGGGTATCATGTTGCCTTGTGCGGCGGCCGTGGCTCAATCAGGTCCGGCCCGTCCCGTCTCGCCATGAAAAAATCGTCCCGTGCCGCCGTGTTGATCGGCCTTGTTGTCCCGCTCGGGATTTTGGCGTGCCTCAACGTCAGCGGCACATCGCTCACAGGGGAAAGCAAGTCTTGGAGTCCATTGATGCAACCAAAGGAACTGCGCGCAATGATGGCGGCGAACCCCATTGACGCTTTTCACGCGCTGGATCTGCTGGGCCGCAATGAGCCCGGAGATCGGTTTTCGGGAGAGGAGATGAAGGCGGTTCAGGCGGTGGTCGCGGGCCGACTGGCCGAGGGCATCGGTGCGTTGGTGGCGTTGGAGGAAAATTTCCCCGGTCGTTACAGCACGGCCTCTAACCTTGGTACGGCCTATGAACTGAAGGGCGATAACCGTAAGGCGCTGCAATGGATCTCCGAGGGCATCCGGCGGAACCCAGAGTCTCACGATGGCACCGAGTGGCTGCACGCGTTGATTTTGGAAACCAAGCTAAAGTTAGAGCAGGATTCCGGTTGGCTGCATAGTCATCGGGTGCTGGAATTAGAGGAGTCGCGGCTGACAGGGCGGCTCGATCGGACTCCGATCATCGAGGTGGACGGGCAAAAATTTGATGCAGAGGGAGTCTGGCGTGCGCTCCACCATCAGTTACGCGAGCGGATGCTGCTCGTGAAGCCCAAGGACGCGATTGTGGCAGATCTGCTTTATACTTACAGCCTGGTGCAGGCGCACTTGAATACGGTCGAACCGGCCCTCGAGCTGGCCTTGATGTCCCAGGAATACGGTTTCGCAGTGCCAGAGCTGCTGGCGGCGCAGGAAGAACAATTCCGCAGCGCAATTTTTCACCGGCGAATCCGTCTCTTTACGCTATGGGGCGGCGGGATCGCAATTTTTCTGTTTGCAGTGGTTACCGCTATCAGGGGCGATGGTTTTTTTGGCATTACCTATCATCGTGGCGCGCGGGTGGGCAAAAGCCGTTCAGCGCGGGCTTTTCCATCTTGCGTGCACGGCGGCCTGACGTTGGAGTCGGTGCGCTTTTCTATTCTTATCTCCACCCCACCTGAACATGAAACTCCCCTCGCTTCTGCTCGGTTCGTTGGCCCTCGCGGCCCCTGCGTTCGGTGCGGCCGACGCCCGTCCGCTCTGGCGCGACCCGGTCCAGCCGGTCGAGGCCCGCGTCGCAGCACTGCTGAAAGAACTGACCCTTGAGGAGAAAGGCCAGATGGTTCACGGCACCGGCAACTGGACCTCGGGCGGCGTGCCGCGTCTCGGGCTGCCGCCGGTCACGATGGACGACGGCCCGCTCGGCGTGCGTGCGGAGACCCAGGCCAACAGCTTCACGTCCGCCAACCGTGACGACGACGCGGCCACCGCGATGCCCGCCACGCTCGGTCTCGCGGCGACATGGAACCCCAAGCTCGCGTTCGACTATGGCGCAGTCATCGGCGCGGAGGCGTTCCGCCGCGGCAAGAATATCATGCTCGGGCCGAGCCTTAACATCCAGCGTACGCCGCTCAATGGCCGTAACTTTGAGTATCTCGGCGAGGATCCGTTCCTCACGGCGCGCATCGCGGTCGGCTACATCAAGGGCCAGGCATCCGAGGGCATCACCGGCACGGCGAAGCATTTTGCGGCCAACAACCAGGAGACGAACCGCAATGGCGTCGACGCGCGGGTAGACGAACGCACGCTGCGCGAGATTTACCTGCCGGCCTTCAAGGCGGCGGTGCAGGAGGGTGGCGTTCTCTCAGTCATGGGGGCTTATAATTTCCTTAACGGTGAGCATGCCTCACACAACCAATACCTGCTAAACCAGGTGCTCCGCCAAGAATGGGGCTACAAGGGCCTCGTCGAGTCCGACTGGGGTGGCGTGTGGGACACAAAGGAGGCTGTTTTCAAGGGCATGGACATCGGGATGCCAGGCCGTGGACCGAAC
>JBAXLL010000082.1:0-7109 GCA_037134835.1 Verrucomicrobiota bacterium | reverse complement strand
GCTTCATGGGAGCGAGGCGGCCCGATTTTTAACCACGGATTGCACGGATCACACGGATAGAACGGGTCGCATGGTTTTCATCCGTGAAATCCGTCGCATCCGTGGTCAAATATTCATCACGTCTTCACGCCGGTGGCCAGTAGGGTTTCGAAGTGGGGCGGGGCGGCTTCGCGGGAGACGGCGGTGACCTCGACCTTGGTGAAGCCGGCACGTTTCAGGAAGCCGTGCAGCGCGGCCTCCTTGAAACCGAGCCAGACATCGGCGTAGAGCTCGCGGGCTTTTTCGAACCGGTGCTCGTTCAGGTCGAGCAGCAGCAACTGGCCGCCGGGGCGCAGAATGCGGAAGGCCTCGTCGACCGCCCGCTGCGGGTGCTGGGCGTGGTGGAGGGCCTGGCTGAGGATGGCGAGCTCCACGGCCCCGTCGGGCAGCGGCACCTGCTCGATGTCGCCCAGCCGGTACTCGAGGTTGTGCAGGCCGTTTTTTCGGGCGAGGTCGGTGCCCACCTCGACCATGCGCGGGGAGTTGTCGATGCACCAGACCTGGCGGGCGCGGCGTGCGAGCAACTGCGAGATCAGGCCCTCGCCGGCGCCCAGGTCGGCCACGGAGATGGCCGGGACGAGGCGCAGGGCGAGGTGGCCGATCGCCTCCCAGGAACGCCCGGGGCAGTGTTTCCGGCCGAGCCGGCCGGCGATGAGGTTGAAGTACTGCTCGGAGACGCGGCGGCGTTTCTGCAGGATCCGGTCAAGGTTCTCCCGGTCGCTCTCGACCATCGGCAGGCCGGCCACCGATTCGACCGCGCTCCGGACCAGCGCGAGCGAGCGCGGCGGCAGGTCCGCCCGCGGCGAATAAAAGGCCTTCTTGCCGTCACGCCGGTCGCTGACCAGCGCGGCTTTCCGCAGCAGGGCCAGTTGCGAGGAAATGCGGGACTGCGCCATGCCGAGGACTTCCTGGAGCTCGGCGACGGACAGTTCCTCGCGCTGCAACAGGGCGAGGAGGCGGAGGCGGGTGGGATCGGACAGCGCCTTGAGGATATCCCACGATTGGTTCACGGGCGCGGACGTTTGCGCGGGGCGCCGCGGTTGGCAATGGCGCTTCGCGCCAAAAGGCCGGAGGCAGGAGGCTGGAGGCGGAAGGTCCGAGACAAGGGCTTTTGCCCTTCAACCTCCCGCCTCCAGCCTTCAGCCTTCCGGATCAGACCGAATCCACGTAGCGCGTGAGACTGACGATCTCGTACGACTCTTCCGTGCCGCCGATCTTCACCTTCACCTGGTCGCCCGGCTTTTTGCCGAGGAGGGCGAGGCCGAGCGGGGTTTTGTAAGAGATGACGTTCGTGTCGGGGTTGCTGTCCCACGCGCCCAGCAAGGTGTAGCGGGAGGTCTTGCCACCCTTGAGGTCGCGGACGTCGACGACGGTGCCGACGCTGACCTGGTCGATGCTGGCTTCCTTGAAGTCATTGATGCGGGCGCGGCCGAGTTCCTTCTCGAGCTGGCCCTTCTGGGCCATGAGGACCTGCTGGTCCTGCTTGGCCATCTTGTACTCGGAGTTTTCCTTGAGATCGCCGTGCTCGCGGGCGGTGGCGATGGCCTTGGAGTTCTCTGGGATTTTCTTAGAGACGATGGTCTCGTACTCCTCACGCTTGCGGTTGTAGCTGGGGCGGGAGACGAGAAGCTGCTCCTCCTTGCTCTCGGCGTCGGCGGCGACGAGTGACTGGATTTTGGGAAACAGTTTGATGAAGCGGGCGATGAGAGCCTTCTTGGTCAGCTCCTCGAACCCTTGGTTGAGGAGGAGGGTGTTGGCGAGGTCGCGGGCGGTCTCGGGGTCGGCGGTGGCGAGGAGATCGGGGATGAGGTCTTTGTCTTCGCTCAGGATGTCAGCGAGTGGGATGCGGCGGGCACTGGCGGCCTGGAGCGCCTCATAGTCAATGGCGAAGAAGATGGCTCCGAGCAGACGGGGGGTGATGAGGTCATTCAGGAGCTTGGCAAACTTCTTCGTGTGGCGGTTTTTTACGACCCATAGAAGCACCGGGGCACGGAGGTTCTGTTCGACCTGCCAGCGCTGGAGCGCGACGGCCAGGTCATCGGCATGGCCGGTTTCCAGCAGGAAATTGATGCACTCGGTGGTGAACTTGCCCTGGCTGGTTTTGAGCAGGGTAAAGACGATGTCGCGGTATTCGCCGGGATGTGCGAGCTTCACCAACTCAAGGAAACGGTTTTGGAAGTGAACCGGGATTTTGTCCGCGATGTTGTGGAGATCACGGACGTTGGCGACGAGGGCCGTCTGTACGGGCTCGAATGCGGTGTCCACCCCGGCGATCTTGGCAAGGCTGTCGCGCACGGCCGCGCCGTGGAGGCGTTCGGCGGCGGTGAGCTGGTGGCTGTCCTTCACTGAATCGGCGAGGCCGGCGAGGAGGGTTTTGATGTCAGCCTTCGTACCGGAGGCGCCGCCGGTGATGAGCTTCTCGGCGAGCACGATGCGGCGACGGGCGGAACGGGTCGCCCCAAAGGCCTCGACAATCTCGTCTTCGCTGGAGACCGGGGTCTCGCGCAGGATGTAGCAGTCAGTTTTCTTCGCCGGCAGCGCGACGCGCGGATCCTTCGCCAGCGCCTTCTTGGCGATGGACCACCATTTCTTGAACTTCTCTTCGCCCAGCACCTGGGTCAGGGTGATCTCAAGGTCAATCGCCGTGGTCGCATGGCCGGGATAGGCCAGCAACGCCTCCGCGACGAGTTGCGCGGGGTCGTCCGCGATGAGGGCGGCGATTTTCTTCGGCTCCGTCTCCTTGCGGACGAGGAGATGGTTGGCGGGCAGCACCTCCATGGATGTGAGGCAGAAAGCCGGATCCATCGGGTGGGCCTTCTTGCCCGGGAAATCAATATGCAGTCTCTGCGTGGTCTCGTCGTATTTCTTGATCTGGCCGAAGCCCCAGCTGCGATGGATGCAATACGCGCCCGGCTCCATCGCCTCCAGCTTGGCTTTGGCCGGCTTGAGCGACGGATTTTTGGCAATGAGCGCGGTGATGGCTTCGGAGTTCATATGAGTGTTTGCAGCGGGTGAACCTGTGACTCCGCCAAGCCTCATGCGGAATGTCAACAGGGCAACTTTCATCCATTTTCGGAGGGTGAGGGCCGGTTTGCCGGGCCGGCCGGTCAGGAGCCCGTCCGAATAACGTGGGTTTGCCCCGTAGGCTTGCCGATCTGCGGTGCCGGCTGGGCTCGGCTTAACGCCCCAGTTCCTTCACCATGTCCTTGGCGAAATACGTCAGAATGATGTCCGCGCCGGAGCGTTTGATGGCCAGCAACGACTCGTGCCGCGTCCGCGCCAAGTCCAGCCAGCCCAGCCGCGCCGCCGCCTGGAGCTGTGCGTATTCACCCGACACCTGATACGCCGCGACCGGCTTCCGCGTGGCATGACGCACCTCGCGGATGATGTCGAGATAGGGTCCGGCGGGTTTCACCATAATGATATCCGCGCCCTCCAACGTGTCCAAAGTCGCCTCTAGCACGGCCTCGCGCCGGTTGGCCGGGTTCATCTGGTAGGTCGCCTTGCTCAGCAGCCGCGTGCCGGCCGCCTGCGCGCTGCCCACCGCGTCGCGGAATGGCCCGTAATACGCCGAGTTGTATTTCACCGCGTAGGCAAGTATGCCCGTGCCAGTGTGGCCGGCGGCGTCGAGCGCCTTGCGGATCGCGCCCACGCGCCCGTCCATCATGTCGCTCGGTGCCACGAGGTCCACGCCCGCCCGCGCTTGCAGCACCGCCATCTTGGCGAGGATACCGACGGTGCGGTCGTTCTCTACGTCGTCACGTGCCGCGTTGAGCACGCCGTCGTGCCCATGTGCCGTGTAAGGGTCGAGCGCCACGTCGGTGATGACCGCCAGCTCCGGCATGGCCTTTTTCACGGCGCGCACCGCGCGGAGGACGAGGGTGTCCTCATCTAGCACCCGCGTGCCCTCGTCATCCTTGAGCTTCGCGTCGAGCTTGGGAAACAGTGCTACGCCCCGGATACCCAGCTTGTGCAGCGCGCGGCACTCCTTCACGAGGTCGGTGATGCTCAGCCGGAACACACCCGGCATGGACTTGATCTCCTCCGGCGCGGGCCGGCCCTCGACCACGAACAGCGGCGCGATGAAATCCGCCGGCCGCAGCACGGTCTCCTCGACGAGCGCGCGCAACGCCGCTGTGTGCCGTAGCCGCCGCGGACGCTGGGTGAGCTCAAGTTTGAAAGGGGTTGTCATCGCCGGGAATAAACCGCCTTTTCGGTCATGAATCCACGCTAAATTTGTTGAACCACAGAGACGCAGAGGACACCGAGACAATCTGGACTCGATCTTCTCTGTGCCTCTGTGGTTCAAAAAAATCCTGTGCCTTTTCCCGCGTTTATGGCTGAATGGCCGTTTCGTTCATGCCGATCCGCCTCCACGACTCCCTGACCCGCGAGCTGCGCGAGCTGCGCCCGTCGCACCCCGACGGCGTCTTCCGCTTCTACAACTGCGGCCCGACCGTCTATGCGCCCGCGCACATCGGCAACTTCCGCACCTTCGTCGTCAACGACGTGCTCCGCCGCCTGCTGGAGCTTGAGTTCGGCCCGGATAAGGTGAGGCACGTCCGCAATCTCACCGACGTGGACGACAAGACGATCAAGCGCGCCCGCGACGAGGGCCGCCCGCTCGCCGAGGTGACAAAACAATGGACGGACAAATTTCACGCCGACTGCGCCGCGCTCAACTGCCTCTCGCCGCACGAGGAGCCGCGCGCCACCGACCCGCGCTTCCTGCGCGAGCAGGTCAGCATGATCGAGTGTCTCATGGAGAAGGGCAACGCCTACCGCGCCGCCGACGGCTCCGTGTATTTTAAGGTCTCCTCGTTCCCCGGCTACGGCGCGCTCTCGCGCGTGAAGGAGCGCGAGCTGCAAATCGGCTCCGCCCTCGCCGGCAAGCCCCAGGCCGCCGACGCCGACGAAAAGGAGGACGGCAGCGACTTCGCGCTCTGGAAGGCGTGGAAGCCTGACGACGGCGCGAACCAATGGCCCGGCCCGCGCGGCGCCGCCGCCGGCCGCCCCGGCTGGCACATCGAGTGCAGCGCGATGAGCAAGGCGCTCCTCGGCGAGACGATTGACCTCCACACCGGCGGCGTGGACCTGCTCTTCCCCCACCACGAAAACGAGATCGCCCAGAGCGAGTGCTGCAACGGCCAGACTTTCTCGCGCCACTGGTATCACAGCGAACACCTCCTCGTGGACGGCAAGAAGATGAGCAAAAGCCTCGGCAACCTCTACACGCTGGATGATCTGACCGCGAAAGGCTTTTCTCCAATGGCCGTACGTCTCGCCATGCTGCAAGGCCATCCGCGTAAACAGCTCAATTTCACTCTGGATTCGTTACACGCGGCAGAAAGTGCGCTCGAAAAACTTAGAAAATCTGCGAAGCAATTCATTGCGAAGGGGGTGTGCTCCGAATCTGAGTTTCGTTCCTATCGGCATCCATCAGGTTTCAAGGATTGGTCGCTTTTCGGATCAGCATTCCATGCTCTCTGCGACGACCTCAATGTTCCTGCATCTCTAGGGTGGCTTTTCGACGCAGTGAATAGTTTCGACTTCGCCGATAGAGATAGACCCTACGACTACGGATTCGAGGTCGCAGCATTGAGCCGCCTGATGTTTGCTCTTGGATTGGATCTGTTTCACGGTGCGCCAAAATCCGAAATCCCCGCTGCAATCACCGCTCTCGCCGAAAAACGCTGGGCCGCAAAACAGGCCAAGGACTTCGCCACCGCCGACGCCCTCCGCAGGGAGCTAACCGCCGCCGGCTGGGCCATGCTCGACGGCAAGGACGGCTACAAGTTGGAAAAACTGAAGGGCTGAAAGACTGAGGATTGAATCAGTCTTTCACGGTCGCTGTTGCCATTCCGTCATTTCAGTCTTTCAGCCCTTCAGCCTTTCAGCCTTTCTCCACACCATGTCCATGACTCCGCTCGAAGAACTCCGCCACTCCGCGTCGCACATCCTCGCGACCGCCGTCCTCCGCCTTTTTCCCGAGGCCAAGCTCGACATCGGCCCGCCCACGGACACCGGCTTCTACTACGACTTCGATCTCGACCACAAGTTCACCGCCGACGACCTCACGCGCATTGAGGCCGAGATGAAAAAAGTCGCCGAGGAGAACCAGCGCTTCGACCGCAAGGAGGTCTCCCGGGAGGAGGCGGCCGAGATCATCCGCGCGCGCGGACAGGAGCGCTACAAGCTCGGCCGCCTGGCCGACATCCCCGAGGGCGAGAAAATCTCGTTCTACCAAAACGGCGAGTTCATGGACCTCTGCGCCGGCACGCATGTCCGCTATTCGGCGAAGCTGAAGGCGTTCAAGCTCCTCTCCATCGCCGGCGCGTATCATCGCGGTGACGAGAAAAACAAGCAGCTCCAGCGCATCTACGGCACCGCGTTTCCCACGAAGGAGGAGCTCGCGCAGCACCTCGACAACCTCGAGCAGGCCAAGGCCCGCGACCACCGCAAGCTCGGCAAGGAGCTGGAGCTTTTCGTGTTCGACACCGAGGACGTCGGCCCCGGCCTGCCGCTCTGGCTGCCGAAGGGCACGGTGCTCATCGAGGAGCTGGAAAAGCTGGCGAAGGAAACCGAGTTCGCGGCCGGCTACCAGCGCGTCCGCACGCCGCACATCGCGCGCGAGAGCCTCTACAAAACTTCCGGCCATCTGCCCTACTACGCTGACTCGATGTTCCCGCCGATGGAGTTGCGTGAAAACCGGGATAACGAAGGCGCGTGGCAAGCCATGGAGAAATCACAATCCGATTTGATTAAAGAAATTCGCCCCAAATTTCAGAACCTTCCGACAGCGGAAGCCTTGGCAAAAGCACAAAGCGAAAAACGCACCGAAAAATTCGTGAGCGATTGGCGTGCGGGGCTTTCTCCCGAAGAGCGCCGAGCCATCGAATTTATTGGTTCGGCCCGCCTGCTGCAGGATTTTGCCAGCAACGACTCGGGAGAGGTAGACCGCTACTACCTCAAAGCCATGAACTGCCCGCACCACCACAAGCTCTTTGGGGCGTTGCCGCGCAGCTACCGCGACCTCCCGCTGCGGCTGGCGGAATATGGCACCTGTTACC
>JBAXLL010000081.1:0-7161 GCA_037134835.1 Verrucomicrobiota bacterium | reverse complement strand
GGAGTCAGGCGGTCGGCGGCGTCTCGAACGGCGCGGCGCTGCCCGTCGGCGGACGCGAACCGCCATCGCCGTGCGGCGGCAGCGTCGCGCGCATCAGCGCGCGCAGCCGATGGGTGGAGACGCGGAGGCGCAGCACCCGCCGCAGGAAGCCGGTGTTGGCCGGATGGTGCGTGAAGTCGGTGATCTCGTCGGCCAGGTCGCGCACGCGGCGCAACGCGCCCGCCGCGCGCACGAGGTCCATGTCGGCGGCGAAATGGTTGGCGTTGAAAAACCGGCACAGCGGCATGACGAGCCGCGCCGGAAGATGCAGCACACGCGGCAGGACGGCGGCGGCGAAATCCGCCGGGGCGATACCATGCTTCGCGCACCAAGCTTCGGCAAAAGTGGGGCTGGCCATTGCGGCGCGAACCAAGCGCGCACGCCGCGCAAAAAGCGACGCCGATGTGCGCCAGCGGCTTGCAAGAAAGGCTAAGCTGCTGCGACGCCGCGAAATCAAAATTTCCTCTTGCGCACGCCGCTGTCAGGCGGTGCCTGACATTTTTCGGCGTAAGCCGGCAAGGCGCGGATGAAGCCGGCGCGTTCGGGGTTGCGGCGCGGGCCTGCGGCTGCACGCTGGGCCGGCCTGCGCCATGTCCACGCCGCTGCCCATCGTCCATTACAACGACCCCGTGCTACGCAAAAAAGGTGCGCGGGTCGCAACGTTTGACTCCGCACTCGCCGCGCTCGCCGCCGACATGGTCGCGACGATGCACGCCGCCGAGGGCATCGGCCTCGCCGCACAGCAGATCGGGCGTGCGCTCCAGCTCTGCGTCATGGACCTACGCGAGACCAAGCGCGAATTTGCGTGGGAGCTCGACGGCGCGAGGCCGCCGCTGGAGCTGTTCATGCCACTCACGCTGGTGAACCCCGCCGTTACGCCGCTGCCGTCCGAGGACACACTCTACGAGGAAGGCTGCCTGTCGTTTCCCGGAATCCGCGGCGATGTAGCCCGGCCCGACGCCATCCGCGTGGACTTTCAGGACGCGTCCGGGGTGCCGCATACGCTCGTTTGCACTGGCCTGCTGTCACGCTGCGTGCAGCACGAGGCCGATCACCTCAACGGCGTGCTCTTCATCGACCGCATGGACAAGAAAACGCGCGCCAAGCTCGACGAGGCAGTGAAAGCCTTGGCGAAGGAAACCAAGACGGCGACGAAGGCCTGAACGTCTGCGTCCGCGCGAGAAGCTTAGGCCTACCTGAAACTCAGCCAGAGCGTCTTTCTTCCAGCCGCCTCTGCCCGGTCCTGTCCGGCGTCTGCAAGCCAGACGCCCTACGTCAACCCGACACTGCTCACACCGCGTGCGCCTCGATGAAAGTGCGGATGGCTGCCGGAGTCGCGGGAAGTTTGTGCTTCACGAGCGGCTTCGCCTTGAGTGCCTCCAGGCTCGGGTGCGTCGGCTCGATGCCGATGGCGAACTTGATCGTGTCGGGGAATTTCGCCGGGCTAGCGGTCGCCAGGACGACGCTCGGGCGGCCGGAGGCCAGATCCTTGAAGCCACACGCGGTGTGGGGATCGCAGACGTAGCCGTGCGCGCGGTGAATTTTCTGGATGATCCCCGGGATCTCCGCGTCGGTGCAGCGCGAGGCGGTGAAGATGTCCCGGTTGAAATGGGCGAAACGGTGGCCGCCGGACGCCTTGAATTCCTCCATGATCGCCCGCACTTTCGCGGGGTCTCGGCCGACACCGTAGTAGAGGAAACGCTCGAAGTTTGACGCCACTTGGATGTCCATCGAGGGCGCGAGGCTGGGCGCGACGTTGGAAACGCGATATTCCCCGGTCGTAAAGAGCCGCCAGAGGATGTCGTTCTGGTTGGTGGCGACCCGGAATCCGCGCATCGGCACCCCCATTTGTCGGAGCAGCCAGCCGGCGAGCACGTTGCCAAAATTTCCCGTGGGCACAACGAACTCGGTCTCGGCGCGGATTTTTTCCGGCAGACGCAGCCATGCCCAGAGATAATAGACGCACTGCGCGAGGATACGGGCCAGATTGATTGAGTTGACGGCGGAGAGCCGGTGGCTCGTGCGGAAATCCTGGTCACCAAACAGTTCCTTGAGCGCGGCCTGCGCGTCATCGAAACTGCCGTCCACCGCGAGCGCGTGGACGTTGGCCGCGCCGGTGCAGGCCATCTGCCGTTCCTGCAACGGTGACACGCGACCGTCGGGATAGAGGATGAAAATGGCCGTGCCGGGCTTGCCGAGGAGGCCGTGGATCGCGGCCGCGCCGGTATCGCCGGAGGTCGCGCCAAGGACGTTGATGGTCTCGCCCCGCACGCGGCACTGCCGGCCGTAAAGGTTGCCAAGCAGTTGGAGCGCGAAGTCCTTGAACGCGAGCGTGGGCCCGTGAAACAGCTCCAGCACGAACAGGTTGTCGTCGAGTCGGACGAGCGGCGCGATGTCTGGATGGGAAAATTCGGTATAACTCGCGGCGATGAGCGGGCGCAGCTCGGCCTCGGGGATGTCGGTGGCGAAGCGACGAAGAAACTCGAAACAGAGGTCAGCGTAGTTCAGCCCCGCGAAACGCGCCAGCTCGGCGGCAGATATCTGCGGCAGCGTCTCGGGGAGAAATAGTCCGCCGTCGGGAGCCAAGCCGACCGCGACCGCATCCGAAAACGAATGCGGCGGAGTTTGCCCGCGAGTGGAGATGTAACGCATGAGCGGAAGATGCCAGATGTCTGAGGCCGGAAGCCAGAAAAAGCCTCGCTTCAGCGCGCGTCGCGCAAGAGGAACGGCCCGGGGTTTCGCAAGATGCTGCCGAGCATGGGGCCGATTTCACGCATCAGGCTATGCAAACCGTCAGAATCTTTTGCGGCAAGATAGCTGTGGGACTTGGCGAACATCAGCCAGTTCTCCGTCTCCAACAGTTCCCCGTCAGCATCGGTAAGTTTGCTGATAAAGTGCGCCTCATAGCGGCGCTTACCCCACGCCTCGGAGATGTTGGCGCTGACCGAACGGGACGACCGCCGCACCTGCTCGGTGAGCGCGTAACGTTCCTCACGGGGCCAAATCTTCGACAGCTCGAAAACACGCAGTACGAGTTCAAACGCCTTCTGCCAAACCACGAGGTCGGTAAAATGCCGAATTGGCGCGGCCCGAGGTATTCTGGCTTCCGGCATCTGGCTTCTTCCGTCCCTCACCTCACCCCAGCCCAAACGCCGCGTGCGCTACACGCGCCGCCTCGTCGGCTTGGGCCTTGGCGATGACGACGGAGATTTTGATCTCGGAGGTGCTGATGAGCTCGAGGTTGATACCGGCTTTGGCAAGGGCGTCGAAGAGCGTGGCGGCGACGCCGCTGTGCGTGCGCATGCCGACGCCGACAACGGAGAGCTTGGCGATGCCTTCGTCCACGGCCACATCACCGCCGACTTCCTTGAGCACGGGAGCGAGCGTGAGCTGGGCCTTGGCCTTCTCGGTGAGCGGCACGGTGAAGGTGAGGTTGGCGAGGCCGCCGCGGCCGACGTTCTGGACGATCATGTCCACATTGATGTTCGCGTCGGCGAGGGCGCGGAAAACCTTGGCGGCGGTGCCGGGCTTGTCGGCGATGTTGCTGACGACGACCTTGGCCTGGTCCTTGTCGACGGCGACGCCGCGGACGACGACCTTTTCCATGTAGGCGACTTCTTGTTTCACGATGGTTCCTGGGTTGTGGTTGAAAGAGGAGCGGACTTCGAAAACGACATTGTATTTGGCGGCAAACTCGACGGAGCGCGTCTGCATAACCTTGGAGCCGAGCGAGGCGAGCTCCAGCATCTCGTCGTAGGAGATTTCATCGAGCTTCTTGGCGGTTTTAACGACGCGAGGATCGGCGGTGTAAACGCCATCCACGTCGGTGTAGATCTCGCACTTGTCGGCCTGCACGGCGGCAGCGAGGGCGATGGCGGTGAGGTCGGAGCCGCCGCGGCCGAGCGTCGTGACCTGGCCCTCGTCGTTGATGCCCTGGAAGCCGGCCACGATGACGACCTTGCCGGCCATGAGGTCGGCGATGACGGGGGCGGCGTTGATGGTTTTAATCTTGGCCTTGGTGTGGACCTTGTCGGTGAAAATGCCAGCCTGCGCGCCGGTGTAGCTGACGGCGTCCACGCCGACACCGTGCAGCGCCATGGCGGTGAGGGCGATGGTCTCCTGCTCGCCGACCGCGAGGAGCTGGTCCATCTCACGCTCGCTGGGATGGGCGCAAAGCGCCTGCGCGCGGGCGATGAGCTCGTTGGTGACGCCGGAGCGGGCAGAGACGACGACAACCAACTCGTGGCCCTCGGCGCGGAAGGCCTTGATGCGCTGCGCGACATTTTTGATGCGCTCGACGTCACCCACGGAGGTGCCGCCATATTTTTGGACGATTCTAGCCATGAAAGAAGTCTTAAGGTCTGAAAGTCAAAAGGTCTGAAAGTCGAAATGAAAAGCGCACGGCCTCAAAAGTCGGCGATGCGGAGGAGCAGCGGGGCGCCGAGGACGCTGCCCAGTTTTTTCAAGCGGGCGAGCGTGGCGCGAATGGCCCGCTCATTGCTCACGTGGGTGGTGAGCAGGAGCGTGGCACTGCCGGGGCGCGCGCCGGGGCGCTGCACCATGTCGGCGATGCTCACGCCGGCACGGGCGGTGGCGGTGGCGATCTGGGCGAGCACGCCGGGGCGGTCGCGCACGTCAAGGCGCAGGTAATAACGGCTGCGGATGCGCTCCGGGGGCGCCAGCGGGCAGCGCGACACGGCGGGCGCGGGCAGCGGGGCGTTGCCCCGACGGAGCAGCAGGACGGCATCGGCGATGTCACTGATCACCGCACTCGCGGTCGCATCCTGCCCGGCCCCGCGGCCGATGTAGACCGTTTCGCCCACTACGTCGCCAGTCACGGAGATGCCGTTGTAGACCTCGTTGACGCTGGCCAGCACCTTGCCCGCCGGGAGCAGCGTCGGATGGACGCGCACGAACAGCTCGCCGCTGGCGAAGTCGCGCGCGATGACGGCAAGCAGCTTGATGGCGAAGCCGTGCTCGCGGGCGAATTGCAGGTCGGTCTGCGTGATGCGCGTGATGCCCTCGACCAGCATCTTGTTGGTCGGCACCCACGCCCCGTGCGCCAGGAACGCGAGGATGCCGGCCTTGTGCGCCGTGTCCCAGCCCTCGACATCCAGCGATTCGTCGGCCTCGGCGTAGCCGAGGCGCTTGGCGTCGGCGAGGATCTCGGCGTACCCCAGCCCCTCACGCTCCATGCGCGTGAGGATGTAATTGCAGGTGCCGTTGAGAATGCCGTAGATGAGCTTGAAACGGTTCGCAACGAGGCCCTCGCGCAGCGCCTTGATGATCGGGATGCCCCCGGCGACCGACGCCTCGAAGAAGAAATGCCCGCCATGCTTCCGCGCCGCCGCAAAAATCTCCGGGCCGTGTGCACAGAGCAGCGCCTTGTTGGCGGAGACCACGGTCTTGCCGAGACGCAGCGCGGCGAGCGTGACCTCCCGCGCCACCGTCGTGCCCCCGATCAGCTCGCACACGATGTGGACGTCGGGATCGGTCGCGACGGCGAGCGGGTCGGTCGTGAGCCGGGCGGCCGGGACGGCGACGGAGCGCTTTTTCCGCAAATCGCGCACGGATGCGCGGTGCAGCCGGAGCGAGACGCCGAGCCGGCACTCCAGCGCGGCGCGGGAGCGGGCGAGGTGTTTCCACACGCCCTGCCCCACGGTGCCAAGACCGCAGATGCCGATGTTGATGACCGCAAGCTGACTCATGAAGGCGGAGGCTGGGGTGGTGCAGACTTTTTCACAAACCTGTTTTCCGTGCCATTGAGCAGGCGCCCGATGTTGGCCCGGTGGCGCAGGACAACGAAGCCGGCGATGATCAGCGACAGTCCGAGCAGCAATGGCGGTTCGCCGAGGAAAAACGCCGCCAAGGGCAGCGCGAGCGCCGCGAAAATCGAGGCGAGCGAGACGTAGCGGGAAATTTTGAAGGTGGTCCACCAGACGGCGACGGCGATGACGAGCACCCAAGGCAGCAGCACGAGAAAGCCGCCGGCCGTGGTCGCGACACCCTTGCCGCCGCGAAATTTAGTGAAGCAGGAATAGCTGTGGCCGAGGAGCGCGGCAATGAGGCTAGTAACATTTATCGCTATTACAAATGCACTCTCTCGAATCGGTGGCAGCCCACCTACCATATTAACTCTGATCTGAGCCCACTCTGATTGTGTATCGTTTAAATAGAATAAGTGTAACCATAAACAAAGCGGCAGCCACCCCGCTGCAATCACCCCTTTCAGCGCGTCGAGAAAAAACACCAGATTCCCCGGCCCGCTGCCCAGCACGCGGCGGACATTGGTCGCGCCAGGACTTTTGCTGCCGACCTCAAAAATGTTCACGCCTTTCACTTTGGCCACGAGATACCCGAACGGCAGCGAGCCGATCAGGTAGCCGATAATCGCGGGGGCAAGCAGATCTCCGGCTGTGACCGCGTTGAGGTAAGGATTGGGATCCTGCATGGCATCTAGGTGGAGCGCGGCGTCCCGACGCGCTCAGGCTCGCGTGGAGTTATCCAAACGCGCCGGGACGTCGCGTTCCACCTCGGAGCGTGTTCTCACAACTGCACGAACTTCGCCAGCTTGATCGCGGGGTGGCCCTTGATCTCGGCGCGGGCCTTCTCGCTGGGCTCGGTGTCCACGCGGACGACGAGGAGCGCGCGGCCGCCGGGCGCGAGGCGGGAGAGCGACATGTCGGCGATGTTGACGCCGTCCTTACCGAGGATGGTGCCGACGATGCCGACCATGCCGGGCTGGTCGTTGTTCTCGATGACGAGCAGCTTGCCCTCGGCGGAGACCTCGACCTCGCGGCCATTGATGGCGACGATACGTGGCTGGTTGCCACGGCCGGTGAACGTGCCCTGCGCGGAGCAGACCGAGCCGTCGGCCGCGACGACGGCGACCTCGATGAGGTCGGTGTAGCCGCTGTCGCCGCCGGACTTCACGACCTCCGCCTGCAGGCCGAGACGCGCGAACGCGGCAGGCACGTTGACGAAGTTGACCTCGGAACCGCTGATGCGCCCGAGGAAGCCGAGCTGGATGGAGCGCGTGACGACGTTGACGTCGAGGGCGGCGACCTTGCCCCAGTAGGTGATCCGGAGAGTGGCGACCTGCTTGGGCCCGAGCTGCTGCAC
>JBAXLL010000080.1:0-7204 GCA_037134835.1 Verrucomicrobiota bacterium | reverse complement strand
GCCGATGAGCATCTTGAAATCAACGTCCGTGCTTGTGGGATAGCCGTCAGCGCTGAGCGGGTATTGGGGAAACTTAGCGTTGTCGAACGTGCCGACGACGTTGGTGCGAAGCTGGGCCGCGCCGCCGCCGGAGGCGGCCCGCGTGGTGAGGGAGGCGTTGGTCACCATGGAGGCGCCGATGACCGAAAGGCCCCCGCACTCGTGGTCGGCCGTGATGATGACGAGCGTGTCGGGGTTCGCGATTTGGAACTGGCGGCACTTCTCGACGGCGTTGTCGAACTCGATGACATCCTCAATCGAACGCTCGGGATCCAGGTTGTGTGATTGCTTGTCAATCGAGGCGCCCTCGATCATGAGCACAAAGCCGTTGAGGTTTTTGCTGAGCACCTGGAGGGCCTTGTCGGTCATCTCGTCGAGCATGGGCTGGTCGGGGAACCCGTAGGCGCCGACGACGGTGTTGCTGAGGGCGGCAGCCTGATTATTGCGGCGGCCATCAATCTTGTCCTTCGCAACGTTCATGTTGCTGAACGTGAAAAGGCCGAGGAGCTTGTCGGTGCTGTTGGAGATGGCATTGAGCGAGGTGCGGTCGGGCGCGTAGGTGAAGCCGGCGGTCTGGAAGTCGCTCAGCAGGTCGCGGGTTGGGTCGAGTGCGCCAACCGGGCGGCCCCAGGCGCTGGCGATGTCGGCCGGCAGCACGGAATCGGTGCCGCTGGTGCGGGCGGAGCCGGTCGTGGTGCTGGGCAAAAACCATTTGCGGCCCCCACCCATCAGCACCTTGAGGTTCGCGAAGGGGACGATCTCGTCGAGGTATTGGTCGCAGATGCCGGTGCCGTCGGCGCGGACCGCCGTGTGCGGGCCGAAGGCGGCGGGCGTGGCGTCAAACACATCGGCGGTGGTGATGATGCCGAGGGACTTGCCGCCGGTGCGGGCGAGATACTCGCCGATGGTCTCGTTACGCGGGTTGTCGAAATCGGCGAGCGTGTCGTCGGGAAACACATTCAGCTGATTGTTGTTGCCCTTGTTGCCGGTCGAGTAGCACGACGCGCCGGGAGCGGAGTCGGGCACAATGGAGTTGAGCGAGGCGGTTTCGACCATTCCGGTGACGGGAAATTTGTCCATGGCGAGCTTGTCCACGGCCTTGCCCATCTGGACGCCCTTGCCCATGATTCGCGCGGCGGTGCGGTGCGCGGCGCCCATGCCGTCGCCGATAAGGATGATGATGTTCTTGGCGCGGCGGCCGACCGTGTTGATGGCCTGGATCTCGAAGTTGCCCGAGGCCTGCACCGTCTGGGCGTCGCTTTGCGTCGCGATGACTTTGAGGGTATGGATGCCGGCGGGGCTGATGGCGTAATGGCGCAGCGAGAAAACCGTGGTGTTGGCCGGGGTGGCGATGCTGATGGCGACGCTGGCGACGACATTGGTGATCGTCGTCACCGTGGCGGCGGTGCTGGAGACCGTCCCGCTGACAGCGACGTTGTCCACGAGGAACTGCACGCCCGTGATCGTCTGGCCGGCGTCCGGCGCGACCGTGCATTGCAGGTCAAAGAATTGTCCGGGCAAAAACCGCGCGATGACCGGCGGCAGAGCGTCGTTGAAGCTGAACAACGTGCTGGGCGGCGTGAGTCGGAGGACAGCCGGGGCGGCCTGGAGGGCGGCTCCGGCGAGGAGGGCGGCGGCGAGGCCGCAGTTGGCGAGGAGTCGGGACATGGATTTCATGGCGCTACTGGGTTTGGTTGTTGTTGGACTGAACAGGGGAAGTCTGGGCCGTCGCCGGCGCGGCGGGTTTGGCGGGGGCGGCCGTCGGGGCCGGTTCGAGCTTCAGCCGCACGAGAGAAATGCGGCCCTCCGGCTCGGGCTTTTGCCCGACGCTCAAAACACCGCTAAGGAGCAGCGGGCGCGTCGTGAACGGCACCGCTGCGCCCGTCTTATCCGCCATGGTGACAAACACCACCTGCGGCGGCAGGTCGTCGCTCAGGGCGAAATCGGCAAAGCTCACCATCTGCGGCGCGGCCGTGAGCATGAGCCGGTCCGGCACCACGCCCGTCTCCATCGGCCCGGCGCCTTCGGACAGCGGTCCATGCGCCTCGATCTCCTCATGCACCATGTAGCCGTAGATCCGGACGCGCTTGCCATCTAGCCCGAGTAACTTGGCGGAAATCTCCAGCCCGCGCGGACCAACCGGCGTCTTGAAAAAATCCTCGAAGCGCAGCTCGGTCACGCCCTCGGGCAGCGGCGGCAGCGCGACAGCGGACGCGGCCGGCGCGCCAACGACGGGCGCGTTGGCAATGTCCGCACGCATCCGCCGGCCTAGCCCAGACTGGGCGGCAACCGCGTCCGGCGGTGGCGGAACGGCGGCGGACGAAACGACGGGCGAGAAAAACCCGGCCAGCACCAAGGCGAAAGTAGCAGTACCGGCGGCTAGACGATAAGACAGGAGGAATGAGAAACGCATGGAGAAATTTCAGTCCCATGCTAGTTGTCTTGTGTGGCAGATGCGTGGCGTTCGTGTGAATGCAAAATCACTTTACGGTTACGCGTCTGTGACTGCGTGTCACAACGTGGTGGATTTCACCCACACGTAACCTGCCCGGTTTGACCGACAGGCGGAGGCAGCCGTTTGATGAGGCATTACATCCGCCACCGCACTCGTGCCCGCGTCCGCCGGACCTGCGCCCTGTTCGGTACTCAGCGCACCCGCCCTCGACGGCCCCGTTTCGGCATTCGATCTTTTGCCAACGGAGGCGGCTGACGGAATCGACCTAGCGACCCTCATCCACCATCGGCACCACGTCGATCATCTCGCCACGCTAGAAGATGTTTACCGGCGGTTCCGCGACATTAAGGTGGAGTTTTGCGCCGTCGTCCGCGAAGACTGCGTCCTTGGGCTGTGCGCCCGCAGCCAAGTGGGATTCATCATGGGCTCGCGCTTCGGCTTCGCGCTCTATAGTGGCAGTACTGTTCACACCGCGCTGGTGGAAGAACTGTTTCTCCGGGTGAAAGAGTCGCGACCTGACCTCGCGCGGCGGTTTGTGTTCGTCACTGGCCATGCCGGCGGCAAGCTGTTGGAAAACGAAATCGCGAGCTGGGGCGTGCCGGTGCTGGCCAAGCCGTTCACCTTGCTTCAGCTCAGCACCGTCTGCCGGCCTTATCTGGAAGAGAACCGCCTTGGAGCTGACGTATGAGCCGCGCCGCGGTCAGGGTCCCGTCAAGGCGGGCGGCCGAAATTTCCAGCCCATGGCTTGGAGTGTCTCGGCGACTTGTGGAATAGTGTTGGGCGGAATGAAAGGCCCAACCACTGGGTCGGAAGGGTTGACGGTATCGATTACCTTACCATCGGGCGCATAGGCCGTGCCATCGGTGGCTATGCGACCACCATCGGCGGTGATCGTCGAGCCGTCGGCCGCCGTACTCGTACCGTCGGAAGAGATGCGCGTGCCATCCGAGGTCGTGAGATTGAGGCTCGGCAAGTCGCGGCGCACTACGATGCCGGCATAATTCTCGCCCGCGACAGACGCAAGCTGTTCGATTGGTTTTCCCGGACCGACGAGGTCGTCGAGTGTGGCCGTGTCCGCCCCGGTCGCGGCATAAAATTGCGCCGCCGCCCCCGCGAGCTGCCGTAAATTTTCCGCCACGGTGGCACGCTGCTCGTTCGAGGGTTGCATCCACGGGGGTGACGGGCGCGCGAGGAGGATGACTGCCTCTTTTAGCTGGATGCGCCGCATCGGCTGGCCGTCATGGGTGAGCGTAACGGTCTCCTTGACCGGATCATACGCCGCAACGACAAAGCCGGCAAAGCTGCCACCCACCCTCACCCACCCCGCTGCTCCGCTCTGCGCGTCAATCAAGGACACCTTTACCCGGTCACCGATGACGACCACCCCATTGAACTCCACGTCGTCGGCCAACGCGGCCCACAGAGCGCCCACGGGGAGCAGCAGGGCAAGCAGGAGCGGTACACTTGATTTCATGTGTGAAACATGGGGCCGGGCCTCAGCCATTTGTTGCCGGAGTGGCAGGCGGATCCTTTTTTTCCTCGGGATCGCCCGTGTCGCCACTGCCACCACCGTAGCCGAGCACCTCAACGGTGATGAGCGACGGCAGTGTGTCGAGGCGGGCCTGGGCCTGCGCCTGTGCCCGCGCCGCTTCGTTGCCCGCGCCGGTCGTGTTCGAATTCGCTGCCTGCGTCGTGGCGGCGAGGCCGCCCAGGCTGGGTGCGGCAGGCGGTGCCGGCACGCCGGTGCTCGCGCCGCCGGATTGGATGTTGGAGGCGTTGAGCACCTGCACCGCAGCCACATTCAGCCGCCCCGACGAACGAATGCCCGCATCGCCCGCATCAATCGTCCCGGTCGGCGCGATCAGATCCACATCGCCGGGTGGCACGCCGGTCACGGTGGCGAGCACGCCGATGCCGCCGCCGGTCGCTAGGCCGGCGAGGTCCGTTTTCACGTCACCGCTCTGCGGATCAATCAGCACGCGGGTCGGAGGCGCAGACTGGACGGTCTTCGACGACGCGCCTGCCGCAATGTTGCCGGTCGAGGCCCAGATGATCTCATTGCCCCCCCGCAGGGTGAAGATGCGCGAAGTGCCGACGTTGACGCCACCTTGGGTAAAAATGGAGATATCACCGCCATGCTCGGTGAGGATGCCTTGATCGGCGCTCTGGCCCGCGATGTCGAAACCCACGGTGAGCTGCCCGCCGGGTGCGTAGAGGCTGATGTCCCCACCGCTGGTCGTTTTGATCGCGCGCGAGGTGAGCGAGATGTCGCCGGAGCGCGGGCCGGGAAAGAGCGCGGTGATGGCATCGAGACCCGACTGGAACTTGAAGCCGGCACTGTCCGGGTCGTTGTGCTCACGGCCCGCGTCGCGCAACACGAGGTAAAAAACATCCAGCGCAAGCGCAGCCCGCCGCTCGGCCGGGAGCGCGTCAAATGCGGCAAATACCATAGCGTTGTCCGTGTCTGCCGCGAGACCCAGCCCGGTGCGTAGTACGGGCAGGTAGCGCGTAGCCTGCTCGCTCGCCGTCACAGGATCGAGAAACTTCGCATTGAACGCGGTGGGATCCGGCATGGCCGCGACCCCAAGACCGGCGCCCACGATCACGCTCGCTCCATCGAAAGGCAGGTTTGGATTGCGCGTGTTGCCGATGGTCGTGAGGCCGGCGGCGGTGCCGTCCGGCGCACCGGTGCCGACCCCGAGATCAAAATTACGTCCCGCCAGCAGTTCGATGGTGCCGGGGCCGCCGAGTTGGATGTCTCCGGCCGTAGGGTTGCCCGAACCCGGGCCGGGTACCTTGCCGCCACTGTTGATCAGCGCATTTCCGGTGGTCTGCGCCGCAAGCCGCAGACGGGAGTTCGGGTTGAAGGCGACGATATCCCGCCCCGCGATGACCCGCGTGAGGTCGTCCGTCGCGTTGTTTTGCAGATAAAGCGCGACATCGGTGAGGTCGTGCGCTGCGATGATTTGCGCGGCCTTGCCCGCGAACAGCGTAAGGCCGGAAAGGTTTCCTCCGGCGGCGTAGAGGCGGACCGATTCGGGATCGCCGGCATGCAGTGGACCGGCGGCGTGCAGCGCCTGCTTGGCTTGGATCACCGCATGGGTGCCCTCGCTAGAACCAGACTCCGCAAAAAGGCGATTGATAGTGTCAAGCAGGCCAGCCGACGGGGTAAAAGCCCACGAACCTGCTGTGCCACCCTGCCCGCTTCCTCCCGTGGAGGCAGCGGCGAGAGCCAACGGCGTGGCAATGCCTGGAACCCCGGCAGGATCAGCGTCGGAGAGATTGATGGTAGCCGATCCCCACAGCCGAGGGTTGGCGACCGAGGCCGCAACCAGAATGCTATTCAAGCTGTTGGGTTGAAATCCATTGATTGATCCGATGGCGGCAAACTCCACCGTGCCGCGTGAGGCTGGAGCCAACGTCAGACTGCCGACAAGGTTAACGTCGCCAGAAAAGGCGGTGGCACGCAGCGTGGGCGGCATGAGGGCTGCCACCGTGGCAAAAGGGGTTACGCTCGTCTCGGCCAGTCTCAGCCATGGCTGCGATTGGGAAGTGTTTTTTTGGCCAAGCAATAGCACATTCTTCAGCCAGCTAAGGAGGGAGCCGGCGCCTCCATCGGCTGCCGCCTTGAGGGTCACGTCGCTGACGAGAGAGTTAACCGTAATGGCGCTGGTTGGGGCGTAGGTGGAGAAGTAGGTTTTTTCGTAGAAACTGTTATTAATCCCTTGAGGCAAAAGAAAAGGGTTGGCCACCGGGCCGAGCAGTAAGTTCCCGCGTGCGGCGACGTTGAAGCTCGCCTTGCCCACAAACAGTGTGGTAGGCAGCCAAGTCACTGGGTCCGGCGCGGGCAGTGCATTCAAATCCGTCTGGGTCAGGGCGGCGCGGGTGGTGTTGGTATGAATGCTATTGCCGGCAACAAGGTTCCCCTGGCCGCGCTCGACGTAATAGACCCCACCGTCAATATCGCGCCCCGCGCGGACGACCAGGTTGCCGCCGCCCAATTCGACCAGGGCGGAAGCATTGGGCGTGCCTTTCGGCATCCGGGCGTTGGTCGGGACAACGGCATCCACATTGCTCACATCACGTCCCGCCGTGAGGGCAACATTACCGCCACCCAGCGCGCCTACACCTTCAAAAAAATTACTGAAATCAACCCACCATGAAGTGGACTCAATTTCACCAAGCGCATTGGACTGATCAAACTGCCCGGTGGCTGGATTTACATAGCCGCGGCGATAGAGCCAGTTGTTGGTCAACTCGCGGGTAGAATCTGCTATGAGTACACCGGATTTTAGAACCAGATGGGTGATATCGTTTTGCGCTGAGATCGCCACGTTACCGCCTCCAAAGCTGTATTGCGCCGGATAGTAGGGCAATTGCGCGCTCCCTAAAGGGCTGTTCCCCTGATAGTCGAGAATTGGCAGGTCAAAATTCGCCATAGCTGGCGTTTGGGTCCCAGCGGTGTAAATCGCCGCCAGCGGATTAAGCAATTCCACATCGCGACCGGCCGCAATGTTAATGTCGCCCGTACCGGTGCGGATCACCTGAAAGAAATTAGGAATGACCGTGGAACGGTTGTTGTTGGTGCCGGAGGTGAGCACGGTGGCGTTGGTTCCCAACAACAATGAGCCGGTGCCAGTGGCGAGGTTGGCAAGCGGGCGCACTGCGTGGAAATCGGCAGCCGTCAGATCCGCGCCCGCCACGAGCCGG
>JBAXLL010000079.1:0-7310 GCA_037134835.1 Verrucomicrobiota bacterium | reverse complement strand
CCGCTCCAGGCCAGAGCGCGCCGTGGATTCTCCGCACCGCCCTCTGCGTGCAGCCGCGCGAAGGCCGGCTCCACGTTTTCATGCCGCCCGTCCGAGCCGCCGAGGACTACCTCGACCTCGTCGCCGGGCTCGAAAGCACCGCCGCGGCGATGGGCGTGCCCGTCATCGTCGAGGGCGAGGCGCCGCCGAAGGATCCGCGCCTCAACAAGGTCGCGGTCACGCCCGACCCCGGTTTCATCGAGGTCAACCTCCACCCCAGCAAGTCGTGGGACGAGTTGGTCGAGCGCACCACCGTCCTCTACGACGAGGCGCGGCAAACGCGCCTCGGCACCGAAAAATTCATGCTCGATGGCCGCCACGTCGGCACCGGCGGCGGCAACCACATTATCCTCGGCGGCGATACGCCGGGTGACTCGCCCATCCTCCGCCGCCCCGATCTCCTGCGCTCGCTGCTCACCTACTGGCAGAACCACCCCTCGCTCAGCTGGCTCTTCTCCGGCCTGTTTATCGGCCCCACTTCGCAAGCCCCGCGCATTGACGAGGCGCGCCACGACTCGGTCCGCGAACTCGAAATTGCGTTCAAGGAAATGGACCGGCAGCTCGCGCGCGGCTCCACCCCGCCCTGGCTCGTTGACCGGCTCTTCCGCAACCTCCTCACCGACGCCACCGGCAACACCCACCGCTCTGAGTTCAGCATTGATAAGCTCTACTCGCCCGACGGCAGCACCGGCCGCCTCGGCCTCGTGGAAATGCGCGCGTTCGAGATGCCCCCGCACGCCCGCATGAGCCTCGCGCAACACCTCCTGCTGCGCGGCCTGGTCTCGAAATTCTGGCAGCAACCCTATACCAACGGCCTCGTGCGCTGGGGCGCAGACATCCATGACCGCTGGTTGCTGCCGCATTTCTGCCGGACGGATTTTAATGACGTGATCCGCGACCTGCGCGACTCCGGCCAGCCGTTTGAGCCGGAGTGGTTTGCCCCGCACTTCGAGTTTCGCTTTCCGCGGATCGGCGAGTTTTCCGTACGCGACATCAACGTCGAGCTGCGCACCGCGCTGGAGCCATGGCATGTCCTCGGGGAAGAGGCCGGCGGCGGCGGCACCGTGCGTTATGTGGACAGCTCGCTGGAGCGCCTGCAGGTGAAGGCGACCGGCCTGGCCGGCGACCGCTTCGTGCTCACGGCCAACGGCCACCGCATCCCGCTGCACCCGACGGGCGTCAGCGGCGAAGCCGTGGCGGGCGTGCGTTACCGCGCCTGGCAGCCGCCCAACTGCCTCCAGCCGACCATTGGGGTTCACGCGCCGGTGAGCTTCGACCTCGTTGACACTTGGAACCAGCGCTCGCTCGGCGGCTGCACCTATCACGTCGCACACCCCGGCGGACGGGCGAACGAAACCTTCCCGGTCAACTCCTACGAGGCCGAAAGCCGCCGCCTCTCCCGTTTCACCACGCAGGGCCATACGCCCGGCACACTCAACGTCCCGCCACCCGAAAAACCCGTGCCCGAGCAGCCCTTCACGCTCGACCTGCGAGCGGTGTGAGTTGTAGCCAGGGTCGTTGACCCAAAATTAAAACGAACCGGATTTTACAGAAGCTCGCAAAGAACGCAATGGCCGGAACAAGCACAACGCTCCAGGCTTGGTTTGGTTTCTTCGCGTTCTTTGCGAGCTTTGTGTAAAAATCATTTTCCGTCCGAGGCAGTTGGATGCGGTCAAGTTTTTAAGGTTCATGTCGGCATCGTGCTGCCATCAGCGGCCAGAGGTTCCATCTGGCCAAATTGCAGCGAGCTGAGCCGGCGGTAGAGGCCATCTGGCCTGGCCGACAGCTCGGCGTGGTTGCCCAGCTCCACCACCCGGCCGGCCTCCAGCACGGCGATGCGGTCGGCCGTGCGAATCGTGGCGAGCCGGTGCGCCACGATGAAGGTGGTGCGGCCCGCCATCAGGCGCTCAAGGGCGATCTGCACGAGCCGCTCGCTCTCGCTGTCAAGCGAGCTGGTCGCTTCGTCGAGGATGAGAATGGCAGGATTCTTGAGAATAGCACGCGCGATGGCGATGCGCTGCCGCTGGCCGCCAGAGAGCTGGATGCCCCGGTCGCCGACGAGGGTGGCATAGCCCTCCGGGAAGCCAGAGATGAACTCATCTGCGTTGGCGAGGCGGGCGGCCTCGCGGATGGCGGCGTCGTCCGCGCCGGGCCGGCCATAGACGATGTTCTCAGCGATCGTGCCCCCAAAGAGCAGCACGTCCTGCGGCACAATCGCCATCTGGCCGCGTAGCCAGTGGAGCGGGTAGTCGCGGGCGTCGCGCCCGTCGAGCAGCAGCCGGCCGCTGTCCGGGACATAGAAACGAAGCAGCAGCGCGGTGAGCGTGGATTTGCCCGCGCCGCTCGGGCCAACGAGGGCGATGCGTTCACCTGCCCGCGCGTTGAGCGTGATGTCGTGCAGCACGGTGACATCAGGCCGCGAGGGATAACGGAAATTCACCGCCTCAAATGCCACCTCGCCACGCAGCCGGGCGGGCGGCGGCCCGGCCGCCGCATCCGGCGCCCCCGGCGTAATCTCAGTTGGCTCGCGCAGGAGCTCGCGCACGCGTTGCGTTGCGCCGACGGTTTTCTGCAGCTGGCTGAACAGTTCCGCCGCCTGCCCCATCGCTCCCGCCACGAAGGTGGTGTAGAGCACGAAGCGGGTGAGCTGCCCCGGGCTGATGCCACCGCTCTGGAGCAGCCCGGCACCGAACCACAGCACGATCACGATGCCGCCGAAGAGCGCGACGATGAAGAAGGCCACAAACACCGCGCGCCAGCGGGCGGCGCTGAGCGCGGCGGCGAGCACGCGGGCGTTGGCGCGCTCGTAGCGGCCGAGTTCAAAGGACTCGTTGGCGAAGGCCTTCACGCTGGCGATGGCCTGCAAGGTTTCCTCGACGATCGTGTTGGTCGCAGCCAGCTGGTCCTGCGTCTCCCGGGCGAAACCCCGCAGCCGCCGCCCGAAAAACACCGCGGCCGCGATGAGCAGCGGCAGCGTGCCCAGCATCACCGCCGTCAGCCGGCCCGAGGTGAGCGCGATCATCGTGATGCCGCCGAGCAGGAAGACGGTCTGCCGACAGATCTGCGGCAGCGCGTCGATCAACGCACCTTCAATCTGGGCGACGTCGGTCGAGATGCGGCTGGTGAGCTCGCCGACCCGCCGCGACGCGAAAAACGCCATCGGTAGCGAGATGAGCCGGCCGTAGCAGTCACGGCGCAGGTCGGCCAGCGCACTCTGACCAACACGATTGAAGGAAAGGGCGCTGTTGAACGAGGCGAGCGCCTGCATCGTGACCGACGCCGCGAGGAGGAGTGCGACCTGATTGAGGCTGAGGGCACCAAGCAACGGCAGGGCGACGCCGGGATGCAGTGCCGAATCAATGAGCGAGCCCGCGAGGAGCGGGAACGCCAGCCCGAGGGTGGCGCTGATAAACAGCGTGGTGAGCCCGGAAAAAAATCGCACCCGATAAGGGCGGACGTAGCGGGCCAGCGCAAAGGTCTGGCGCAGGCTTTCACGGTTGAGCGCCGCCTTGGGAAGGCGGTCCTGGGCAATGTCGGCCTGAGCTGGAGAAGAGCGTGCCATGGGTGCGGAGTTTCAGGTCTCGCAGCGAAAACACAAATGTTACGAAAGGGACTGCCGAGACCGGACTCAGCGCGATTTAAGGTGGCTTGGATTCCTGCATGTGACATTCTAAACGAGATTCGCCCGAACTGAACACTTACAGGCAGCCCAACCGGATCGCGCTGCATTCGATAACGGTGTGAAGCCCGCTCGCCTGTGGTGCGCTCCGCCTCTGACCGGCGGCTTTGAGATGAGCGGGCCTCAACCGGTGTCGCGGCGGAAGGCGGCGACGAAAAAGCCGTCCGTATCGTGGCGGGCTGGCAGGACAGTGAGCGCCAGACCATCGTCGGGAAACCCAAAACGCTCGCGGAGCGGCACGGGAGCAAAACCCCGTGCAGCCGCAAGAAAAGCGGTGAAGACATGCTCGTTTTCAATGCGGCTGAGAGAACACGTCGCATAGAGCAGTAAGCCACCCGGACGGACGGACGGTGCAAACTCGAGCAGCAGCGCGAGCTGCTGCGTCGCGTGCGCGGCGATGTCCGCAGGGCGCGTCGTCCACTTGAGGTGCGGCGCGCGCCGCCAGGTGCCTGTGCCGCTGCACGGGGCATCCACCAGCACGCCGTGGTAGCCTTCCTGCGCCGGACGGGCGACGATGCGGATGTTGGTAAGACCGGCGCGATGGGCGCGCGTTTGCAACTCGGCAAGCGCGGCAGGGCGAATGTCGTGTGCGTCCACGTGGCCGTTTGGCCCGAGCAGGCGGGCGAGTTGGAGCGTCTTGCCGCCCGCCCCGGCACAAGCATCAAACCAACGGCCACCGGACGCGATGGGCGCGGCGGCCAGGACCATCTGCGAACCTAGGTCCTGCACCTCGATCTGGCCGGTGCGGTAGGCTTCCGCTTTCGTTACGTCGGCGTCGGAGTCGAGCCGTAGCGTGCCCGGCAGGACCGGCGACGGAGAAAATTTCCAGCCAAGCCCGGCAAACTCAGCCAGGACTGTTTCCGGCGCGTCCGTCTGGAGCCGCAGCCAAAGCGGGGCGCGGCGGTTGAGCGTGGCGAGCTCGGCCGGCGCAAACGCCGCCGGACAGTGCTCGCGAAACCACGCCGGCAGCAGGTCCGTCGGATCCCCGGCCGGCGGCTCGCCCGTGGCGAGCGCGGCGCGGAAGGCGGAGGTGTCCTTGGTATCGGCGGCGAGCCAGGCGGTGACACGGACCGCCTCGTCGAGCTGCGTGTCGAGCAGCGGCTCGATCCATGGCAGATGGCGCACGGCCGTAAAAACGAGCTCACGATAAAGCCGGCGGTCACGCGCGCCAAAGGCCGGGTTGGCGACGAACAGCCGCTGGAGGCGTGCCGGCAGGTTGCGATCGCTCCGCCAATACGGACGCAGGGCGGCCAGCAGCCGCAGGAAGTGCTGCGACTGGCGGTCGGCGATGCGGGCGGACGGGGTCATGGAAAAATCAATAATGGAAATCGCCCCGGTGCCAATCCTCCCGCGGATTCATGTCACGGGCCGATAAAATAGGGCCGTGCTGCGCGCGGGGGCGGATTGCGATCGCCGTGTTAGTTGATGGAGCCGTCCCGCACCACGTTCCAGCCCGGCGGGCTCACCATTTTTTCATTTCGAGCTCGATATTGAAGCCAAAGGAGCTTTCGCGGCGCGGGCCCTGATAGAACACAATGAGATAGCGGACGAGCCAGAGGTTGCCGAGGTTCTGACGCAGGCCGTAATCCTGTTCAACCAGTCGCGAGAGGCGCGCGTCATAGTGGAAACGGGCGAGCAGCTCGTTCACTTCGTTGAGCCTCCAGCCACCGTCGAGGACGTATTCCTGAATCTGGTGCTCTAAGAAATGCGTACCGAGGCGGGCGAACCACGCATCACCGTCGCGGACCGCCACTCCCGTATTGAACTCGCGCAGTGCGGCGTTACGCGGATCCACCCGGCTGAAGGTGTCCAGGCGCAGCCATGACGTGGGCATGAGGGCGAACTCCGTCTGCACGGCAGAAAACGGGCGTTGCGCGGCCGCGCGGCTCAGCCGCCAGTCCACCGCGAGGTTCAGCGCCGCGAGATCGCGCGAGCCATAGAACGGGTCGCGCGTCTGGAGCGTGTTGTCCACCCCGAGACGGACGGTGTTGGTCGCGCTGAGCCGGTCAATATCCCTCGTGTCCGACAGCCCGAGCGGCTGCAAGTAGGTCGAAAATGCGCCGCGATCGATCGCCGGGATGAACGCTGTGCCGCTCGCCGCATCGGGGATGTAGCGATAGGAGAGCTTCGGCGTGACGAGGTGGCGTAGGCCGTTAATGCCCTGCCGCTCGCTGGCGTAGTCATAGGTCGCGCTGGCGTGCAGCTCGGCATCCGCTCCGATCTCACCCAGCGCGCGGGTGTAGGTGGAACGGCCGCCGGTCGCGTCGGCGTAATAGGTGAGGCGCGCTCCCGCGACGGGTTTCACCGAAAACCACTCGCTCGGCGTGAACGGGCGCGTGAGCTCATACACGCTGTCCAGCCGCTTGCTAGTCGCCGTCGGACCGGGCGGCGTCACGGGACGCTCCTGTAGCAGGGCCGCGCTGGCGGCGAAGGTCTCATAAAAACCCAGGCCCACCGCGGTGGGTAGCTGGTCGTAACGCAGCTCGGGCAGGCGCTGCTGGGTCTGGAAAAAACGGTTCGGCTGCGCCCGCAGGAACAGTGATGTGACGCTGTTGCTTGCCGTGAGGTCGGCCTCGAGAAACGTGTCCGGCTCCTGGACCGGATAAAATTTTTCGGGGCGGAAATCACGCACCACCTCGGAGTCCGACCAGTAGCTGAGCTGGCCGAAGACGCTGAAATTTTCGCCGATCTGCTCGCGATGCCGCCATTCGATGAAGCCGCGGTCTTCCGGCACGGGGCGCGCCAGGATGTCGGTCTTGCGGTCGCCATAGTCGTGGATGTAGCCGGTGCGGAGCGTGTCCTCGATCACGAGGTCAGGCCGCTCCACCTTGAAGGCCGCAGCCGGGCCAAGCAGCAGGCCGCGTTGTGAATAAAATCCGAGATCGCCGCCCAGCTGGAGGCCCGGCCTGGCCGGAAGCAGCAGGCCGGCATCAAGAAACGCGCCGAGCGATGCGCGGTAGCCGGCGCGAAACGACACGTCGCGGAGCAGCGGATCATTGGCCGACAGACTGGTAAACGGGACCGAAAACAATCCCAGGCTTCCTAGGCCGAGCCGGGGCCGTTCGGCGTGCAGGGTCTGGTTGGTCAGGTCGAGCGTGAGTGAGCTGGCGTGCAGCACCGGCGCCCATAATCCCGGCTCGGTGTAGGCGATTTGCGCGTCCTTGACCGTGATTTTATCCGGCCCGCCCTCCAGCGATGCCCCCGTGACGTTCAGCGACTGAAAGGTGAAACGCGTGTCGATGACAGAGTAGGCATGCGTGGTGGCATTGTAGATGATTTTGTCGGCCAGTAGGCGCAACACCCCCCGGACCAGCACAACATTGCCGCTCGCCACGGCGACTCCGGTAGCCCGTGTGTAGCGGATTTCATCGGCCAGCAATAGCACGTCGCCGTCCGTAGCGCGTACTGGATCAGCGGGACCGCGCTCAAATACGATTTCCCTGCCGTCAAGGTCAGCCCGTTGCTTCCCGCCCTCCGGGGCGGTAATTTGCAGCTGTGCCTCGGCCGCGCGCAGCGCGTCGGCGGCCCGGCGGCGGGTCCTGGTGGAGGGCCGGCCGGCCGTGGTGGGCTTCATCGACATGACCGGCTACAC
>JBAXLL010000078.1:0-7345 GCA_037134835.1 Verrucomicrobiota bacterium | reverse complement strand
GAGCGCCTCAATGGCATTGAGGAGGTCAGCGGTTCGAACCCGCTAGGGTCCACCAAACAGTTTCTTAATGGCAGTTTAAGGGTTTTTTGAGATCGGGCAGCCTGGGCGGGAGCCTCAGTCGGTCGGCTCGATTTTCACCGTCAGCGTATCCCGCCGGGCCCACCAGTTGTGCCAGTGCTCGGCTTCCGCTTCGCGGCGTTTGACGAAGCGGTATTCCATTTCGCCGGCGGCAAAGATAAAGGCGAACAGCGCCACCAATTGCCAGGCGTGCTCCCGCACCGCGTAGATAATCGCCCCGCTCGCCAGCACTTTTGCCACCGTGGCGGCGACGAAGGTCGCGCGCACATAGGGGAGGCGTGTCGCCAGCAGTGCGCGGAAGATGCGTCCGCCATCCATGGGAAAGACCGGCACGAGGTTGAAGAGACCCATGTAGAGATTCCATTGGGCCAGTTCGTAGGCCAGGCCTTGCGGCGAATAGAGCGGCACCATTTCCGGGATATGCCACGTGGCCAGCCCCAGCAGGCCCGCAATCACGAAGTTCACCGCCGGACCGGCGAGCGTCATCAGGATTTCACGCGAGGGTTGGCGGGGGATTTCCTCCATGTCCGCCATGCCGCCGATGGGCAGGAGCAGGATGCGCCGCGTGCCGATGCCAAAGCGCCGGGCCGTGAGACAGTGGCCCAGCTCGTGCAGGACGACGCAGGTAAAGAAGGCGAGCAGCAGCGCGACGGTCCAGAACATGCCGCGCCCGCCGCCGCCATGGCCGTGCTCGTCGGGCAGCCAGCCTTGCCAGGCGAACCAGCCGAGCAGCCCCAGGAAGCTCCAGTGGAGCCGCAGCGGGATGCCGAAGAGGCGGAATAGTGGGATTGACCAGCCAAGCATGGCCCGCAATGAAACCGTCTGCGCCCAAAGCGCCAGCCTTGATCCGCGGCGCTTCGGCCTCCGGCCAACACCACCAGTCCATCTTCCTTTGCCTTCCTCCACACCCACCATCCTCGTCATTGATGATGACGCCGAAATCCGCTACTCGCTTAATCGCGTGCTCTCCTCGCGCAGCTGGCAGGTTGCCGAGGCCGGCAGCGGCGAGCAGGGCGTGGCGCTCGTGAAAAAAGGACCGCCCCCCGACCTCGTCTTCCTCGACGTGCGCATGGGCGGCATGAGCGGCCTTGAGGCGCTCCAGCACATCCGCGCCGCCAACCCGCACCAGCTCGTCATCCTGATGACCGCCTTCGGCACGGCGCAGACCGCCATTGAGGCGATGAAATACGGCGCGTTCGACTACGTGATGAAGCCCTTCGACCCGGCCAAGGTGCTCGCGCTCGCGGACCACGCGCTCAAGGCCCACGCCGATCTCCGGGCCGCCGGCGACTACAAGCCCACCATCAACGCGGACGACTACCGCGAGGGCATCGTCGGCTCGTCGCCCGTCATGCAGGAGGTGTTCAAGGTCATCGGGCAGGTCACCGCGAGCGACGTCACGGTGATGATCACCGGCGAGAGCGGAACGGGCAAGGAGCTGGTCGCGCGCTCTATCTGGAAACACTCGCACCGCGCCGGCAAGCCCTTCATCGCGGTCAACTGCGCCGCCATCCCGGACAATCTCATCGAGAGCGAGCTGTTTGGCCATGAAAAGGGCTCGTTCACCGGCGCGACCGGCCAGCGGCTCGGCAAGTTCGAGCTGTGCGACGGCGGCACCATTTTCCTGGACGAGATCGGCGACATGGCGCTCGCCACCCAGACGAAAATCCTCCGCGTCCTGCAGGTCGGCGAGATCCAGCGCGTCGGCGGCACCGAGACGATCAAGGTGGATGTCCGCATTCTCGCTGCGACCAACAAGGATCTCGAGGCCATGGTGCGCACGAAAACCTTTCGCGAGGACCTCTATTACCGGCTGAACGTTGTCCGCATCAAGATGCCGCCGCTGCGCGAGCGCCCGGAGGACATCCCGTCCATCGTGGAGTTCTTTCTGCAAAACCTGGTCAAGCAGCGCAAGGCCCGCGTGGCCAAGGTTGCACCGGAGGCGATGGCCATGCTGGCCCGACACCGTTGGCCTGGCAACGTGCGCGAGTTGGAAAACGTGATCTATCGCAGCGCGGTCATCGCCCCGGGCGATACGATCCTCCTGAAGGATCTGCCCGCCGATCTCCGTGCCGAGGCCGGCGTACCTGTGGGTGCGGACAGCAAGCCTCCGTTTGCCGCCCCCATCGCGGAGGCCGGTCCGGGCGTCGCGGCAGGGGAGCAGGCGTCAGCGCCTTCCCTGGCAACTGCCGTGCCCGACTCGGCGCTCACGCTCGATGCTGCGCTGGATTTCGTGCTGACCGAATTGGCGCGCGGCGATGCCCCATTGCTCCCACGGATCGAGCGCGAAATGATCGCCCGCGTGCTCAAGGCCGAAGGCGGCGACCCCGCCAAGGCGGCCAAGCGCCTCGGCCTCACGAAGGCGGCTTTGCAAAAGCGGTTCAAGGAAACGTGAAATAATCTGCGGCAACGCAAGGATGTGCAGGGGTGGGGTGCAGTGTGCAGAACGAGAGCACGGATTGCCCGATGGACGTGGATGAGTTGCTGACCACGCGGGAATAAATGGGTCGGAAGCCGCCGAAATCCTGTAACCTCGGCTCGCCTTGCCGGTCGGAAGTCTGCAGCCTGTCTCCCCCATGCGTCTTCGTCGGTTTCTGGTCCTCGGTTGCAGCCTCGTCCTGGCGACGGGTACGCGCGGCGCGGACGCTCCCGCCGACACGCTCGCGTCGCGCGTGGTCATCCTCGCCAACAGCGCCGACGCTGATTCGGTCGCGCTGGCGCATTACTATGCAGAGAAGCGCGGTGTACCGGTAGAGAACATTATCGCGCTCAAGCTGCCGGCGACCGAGATAATCACGCGGGAGGAATTCGACACGCAGCTTTACCAGCCGTTTCAGGACGAGCTCATCCGGCTCAAGTGGCTCGACGGTCTGCCGGCTCGTGCCGCCGCCGGGGTGGTGCCGAACGCACGCTCCCGCTACGCCATCCTCGGCAACCGGATCAGCTATCTGGTCGTCTGTCGCGGTGTGCCTTTGATTGTGGGGGGGAACGATGCGCCGGACGACAATCCGCAATTCACCGCGCGCAATTCCCAGTTGCGGCAAACCGCCGCTGCGGTGGATTCCGAGCTGGCGTTGCTTCCGCGCAGCGGCTGGCCGATCACGGCTTTTGTGGCCAATCCCGTGTTTAACCGGGATCGCCCCGCCTCGCTCCTCACGCAGCAGATTGTCAAAGTCGGCCGTCTCGACGGCCCCACACTGGCCGACGCCCGCGGGCTGGTGGACCACGCCCTCGCGGCCGAGGCCACGGGGCTGGTTGGGCGCGGCTACATTGACATCGGGGGCCCGCATGCTGAGGGAGACAAGTGGCTGGAGGAGACGGCCCGCGAGCTGGCCGCGCTCGGCTTCGACCGCGACGTGGACCGCGCCAATCCCGCCACGTTTGCCCCTGAGTCGCGTTTCGACGCGCCCGCGCTCTACTTCGGCTGGTATTCGGCGACCGTCAACGGCCCGTTTGTGCGCGAGGATTTCCGCTTTCCCCCTGGCGCGGTGGCGCTGCACATCTTCAGTTTTTCCGCCTCGACCCTGCGGGACCCGAAACGGGCGTGGTCGCCGGCGCTGGTGGCGCGCGGTGTCACCGCCACATTCGGCAACGTGAGCGAGCCGTTCCTCCAGTTCACGCACCAGCCGCAGCTCATCCTGCGCTCGCTCGCCCGCGGCGATACGCTCGGCGATGCGGCGGCCTACGCGATTCCTTATTTCAGTTGGATGGGGGTGCTGATCGGCGACCCGCTCTACCGCCCCTTCAAAGTCACGCTGGACGAACAATGGCGCGACCGCGCGAATCTGCCCACAGAGCAGCAGCCTTATGTATTGCTGCGCCGGATGCGACTGCTCGCGGCCGCCGGTCAGTCCGCCGAGGCTATCGCGCTGGGGCAGGCGGCGCAGCGCGTCGGCTTCAACCTGCCGGTCGCGCTCACGCTGGCGGACGTGCAGCGCGCCGCCGGCGACCAGACAGGCGTGCGCCGCTCGCTGGCACCGGCGCTCGCACCGGAAACATCCCTCGCCGCCGCCGACGCGCCGCTGCTCGCCACACTGGCGGCGCGGTATGCCGAGCTGGACGAGCCTAGGTCAGCCGTGCAGGCTTGGCAGCGGCTGCTGGCGTTTTCCGGTCTGCCGGCCGAGGACCGGACGGTCTGGCTGCGGCTCGCCGTCAACGCCGCGCACACGGCCAAAGACCGCGACCTGGCGGCGGCTTGGGATGCCGAGCTTGGTCTGCTGACCCGTCCGGCGGAGCCGAAAAAGTAGCCGGTGGCGCGCCGCGTTCAGGGCGGCAGCACCTGCATAAACTGGGCGAGCAACCGCGCCGCATTCCGGCGGGCATCGAAGTTTTCCTCGACCCACCGGCGGGCGGCGGTGCGCCACTCTTCGGCGAGCGTGTCGTCCCGCGCCACCAGTTGCAGTGCGTCAACCCAGCGGGCGGCCTCGGCGGGCGGCACCACCAGACCGGTGACGCGGTCGGTCACGGCCTCGGTCGTCGCGGCGGCAGGCGAGGTGACGACCACCGCACCGGCGGCCATCGCCTCGGGAATGACATTGGGCAGGCCGTCGCGGTCGCCCCCCGGCGCGACCACACCGGTGTGCAGCAGCGCATCGGCCCATGCGAGCAGCGCGCCGATCTCCGTCTGGGGCCGGTGGCCAAGCAGGCTCACGTGGGGTGCGAGGCCGAGGGCCAGGATTTGCTTTTGCAATTCCGGGCGCAGCGGCCCGTCGCCCGCGATGCGCGCCTCAAACGGCACGCCCGCCGTCCTTAGCGCGGCGTAAATGCGGAGCTGGTGGTCGAAGCCTTTTTTGGGGACAAGGCGCGCGACGCACAGCAGGCGCAGCGGCCTGCGGGTTGTGCGCAGCGGTTTCAGCGGCGGCAGGGTGAGTAGGCCGCGCCGGATTACCGTGATTTTTTCGGCTGGCACGCCGCGTTCCCGCAGCGTGTGCCGGCCCATCTCCGTGGAAGTGCGGACGAAGCGCGCGGGCGCAAGTTTTTCGCGCAGCCACCAGTCGCCGCCGTGGTCGTAGAGATCGTAGGCATGTGCTGCCGCACTGTAGGGCTGGCCGTTGATGCGCCAGAGCAGCCAGGCCGCCGTCGCGGGTGCACCGCCCCAGACGGCATGGGTATGCGTGGGCGGGTTGCGACGAAACTTCCCGGCATGCAGGCAGGCGAACGCAGCGCCCAGCATGTTTTCCCAAAAGTTCAGCCACGACGGCGCCCGCCGCGTGGCGAGCCCGCGCAGCAGCTCGCCGCAAAGCCGTGGGTGGCGGCACGCGGTCACAGGGATCATCCACACCAGCGCAATGAGTTTCCACTTGGGAAAGTGTGCGACCGGCAGGCCGTTGAAATCACCGCCGCCGCCCCACATCGAAGACAGCCGCAGCCGCACGTCCAAGGTCTGCAAGCCCGCAATTTCGCGCTGGAGAAACGTTTCCGTGTTCTTGGGAAACGTCGTGAAGAGATAGGCGATGGTCGGCGGATCGGACGGCACAGTCGCGCCAGTGTGGTGGGCGCAGCGGGTGCGGCAACGCTGCAAATGCGGGTTCAGACGCAAATGTTGTCGAGCCCGGGCAACGTCACGCCATCTCAGCCGTAGCGCGGGCAACCTGCCCGCGTCTTTCGTGCCGACACCGTCATAAAGCACGGTCAGGTTGATCGTGCTACATCACACCACCTGTCCACCCCTCACTTCACCGCCGCCCAGACGCGTTGCACGTCGTCGTTGTCCTCCAGCTCCTGCAAAAATTCGCCGACCTCGGCGCGGTGCTCGTCGCTCAGCTCGGGGAAATTTTTGGCGACGTAGCCGAGCTCGCTGGTCACAACCGTCCAGCCGTTTTGCTTGAGCCAGGTTGAGACGGCATGGACGGCCTTCAGTTCCGTGAGGAAGCGCGCGCCGGCATGATTTTCGGGGATGTCGTCGTTCTGCGCGTGGGTGAGCGGTTCTACATCGTTGGCGCCGGCCTCGATCGCCGCGGCCTCACGATCAACCGCGACGTCGGCGTGATGCGCCTCGACGATCCCGACATGGTCGAAAAGAAACTTGTTGCTGCCGGCGGTGCCGAGGACGCCTTTTTTGAAGAGCACCCGAATGGCCGGGGCGGTGCGTTGGGTGTTGTCGGTATAGACCTCGACGATCAGCGGCACCTTGTGCGGCGCATAGCCTTCAAAGACGACATGCTCCATCGAGCTGGATTCGCCGCCGGTGCCGGCGCCTTTGTGGATGGCGCGCTCGATCACATCCTTGGTGACGCTGGCCTTCTTGGCCTTCTCGACGACCGCGAACAGGCGCGCGTTGGCGGCGAGGTCGCCGCCGCCCAGCTTGGCGGCGACGGTGATTTCCTTGACCAGCTTGCCGACCAGCTGGCCTTTCTTGTTGTTCACGATGGCGCGTTTCGCGTGAAGCCATTGACGTCCCATAAGACGGCCAGATTGGGGGATGCGGGAGCGGCTGGCGAGTATCTTTCTTGCCGGAATTTAAAATTCCAAGCTGGCCTCAAATGGTCCCTTGGGGGTCCGTTTGATCTCCCCCCTCGTGCGGGGGGTGCGGCCGGCGGCCGGCTGGCTGCAACTAATTTTGCCCCCCGCCTAGGCCTTGGGTGCAGGCAGGCTGGGCCTCGCCGTTTTTTCCGCTTAGGGCTGCTCGGCGTTGGCACTGGGCAGTTCGCGCCGTATGATCTCGTTGATGGCCGCGTTGGCGGTGAGACCGGCGGCGTTGGCGGCCAGCTTGGCGATCAAGGTCTTTGAACTTTCGGTCGTGAGATCGGGTAGCTTTTTGTCGACGCCATGGACGAGCAGGCCTTTCACCGGAGTTTTGCTGTCAGGTCCGGGGACGGTGATCATTTCACCGAGCTGGCCTTTTTGCAGCGTTTCCAGCAGGGTGAGCGCCGGAGCCAGCAGGTCCGAGCTGTCGGCCTCGCGTTTTTGTTCGAGGGTGAAGCTGGTGATGGTCTTGGCCTCGAGCTTGGCGGAGCTCACGTCGCCGGCGGACTCGGTCACCGCCTGAGCCAGGGTGGCCCCGGCCTTCAACGCGGTCTCGAACCGGGTGTGCAACGTGTGTCCGAGCTCGGTAAAGAGCCGCTGCTTTTCGTCGGCCTGCCATTCGGCGGCGACGCGTTCCCGCACTTCCGTGAAGCTGGGGAGCTTGGGGGCGATGCTTTCGCGCCAGACCAAGACCACCGCTCCATTGCCGGTGGGCAGGGCGTCGGAATAGGGCTGCGTGGCGCTGAGCCGGAAGGCCGCGGCGGCATTGCCGAGCGCGGTGCCGAGGGCGGTGGGCATGGCG
>JBAXLL010000077.1:0-7438 GCA_037134835.1 Verrucomicrobiota bacterium | reverse complement strand
CCCGGACACCGAGATAGGATTCCGCAAGCTGAGTATGGACGCGCGGGTTGCCCACGTTGGCGATTTCATCGGGACTCGCGCCCCGTTGCAACCGGTCACCCCGTGAGGCCTTGTTCACCCATGTGTCCACATTGCGGGCTCGGATCATGACATCCACGCCCTTTTGGTAAAATCTAAGAGCCTCAATGGGCACGGGGCCGCCCTTCCGATCTGGCTGGGATAGCAACTGCGCCTTGGTATTATAATACATGCCTAGGTCGCAGAACAGCGTGTTGTCCTGCCGGTTGATTGGTAGCGGCCTAGAATCTATCACCGCCAGCCCGAGCTCGGCCCGTGCTATCGCCTGATCCACATTGGATTCGATTTTCGGATCGTGATTAAAATAACCGTTGGCAAATCCCTTATGGACCTTGAAGCTGTTGGGCTGCGCGGCAGCCGCGCTCTGCCAGAGGGTAAACTCGCTCTTCCAGTCTGCATTGCGTACATAGGTGCGCAGACCAAGGGCGGCCAGCAGCACAAGAGGTAACCCCAACCGTAGGCCGAGCAAACCCAATTCGCGCCATTCGTCGGGCAAGGTCAGAGTAGAGGCAAATTTTTCGATAAGATGGGCCAACCCGAGCGCGGCCACGAGGCAGAAACCAACGGAAGGCAGATAAAGAAACCGCTCACCCATTATACTGCCGATGGGCATCAGGATGTTGGCCGTCGGCAGAATCATCCCAAAAAAGAATAGCACGCCGAAGGAAAACAGCGGCGACGCCAGCCGCCGGTTCCAGGCGAGCCACAACAAACCCACCACCACCGCGAGACCAATCCAGCATTGGAGATCCTCCCAGAGCGGCGCGCCCTCGCCATAGAGCGGGATCGCGTTGTAGGAGTAGTCGCACGAAAGTGTGTCGGGGAAAACCAGCAGTCCGAGGTAGCGGCCCATCACTTTAAACGCTGTCAGCTCACCCGACAGTGTGATTTGATCCCACCATTTCTGCGCGTTCTCGACGAGCGTCAGTTTGTGGGCGACGGTCACCTCACTGATCGACGCGGGCACCCGCGCGATGGGATTGTCAATAAAGAGCTGTCCGTAGGTGGGCGTCGCCTCGATCATGCCGGTGCGAATGACAAAGAAGAACAGCACCGGCACCACCAGTGCGACCCAGCCCTTAAGGCCAAACTCGATCGCCGCTTTGCCGAGGCGCTCGCGCAACGCCCCCGTTAGCTTGGGCCAGCGGTAGATGAAATCATAGAGCGGCAGCAGCAGGACCAGCATGATACCGCTCTCTTTCGAGAACATCGAGATCGTGGCCGGGATTGCGAATGCAATCAGCCAGAGCGGGCGCATTAGCCCTGCCACCGTGGCGCGCAGATAGCACCAAAACGCGACCAAAATCCACAGGGTGCAGAGTTGGTCGGCCCGGCCCACGATGTTGGTCACCGACTCCGTCTCGACCGGATGCACCGCAAAAATCGCCGCGGCTAGAAGTGCGATCCACGGCCGTTCCGTGAGTCGGCGCGCCACGACCAGCACCATGAAGACATTGCCCAGATGGATCAGGAGGTTGGTGACATGGTAGCCGTAGGAACTGGTGCCGGTGCCGGTCAACGACCAGTGCCAGGCAGGAAGGGTCACCAGACCGGCCACCACGCCGGCAGCCGTGAGCGCCAGCCAACCCGGACGCAAGGCCGACCGTAGCAGCAGAAACAGCCCGCCGGTGGCGAGACTGAAGACCACGAGTTTCAGCCGAAAGTAAGTTGGACCTGTGTCGGGGCCGGGCCGCCGGGGATCGGAGAAATCGGGGCCGCTATAATTAAAGGCATACGTGATGGTCGTGAGCGGACGATACAGGTCGCTAGGAAAACTTGGATACCAATAGCCTTCCAGAAAGACCTGCTTCAGGATCGGAACCGTCCTGCCGGTGGTCGTATCTTTTTGATCCCATTTCCACTCCCGCAACCGGATGTCCTGCCCAATGACGAGGGCATTGTCCAGGGCCAGGTCAGTGTAGAAGGAATTGTCGTAAGCTAGCCGGGCCACCGCCAGCAGAAAGAGCACGGCCGCGACCCAAAACCAGCGCGGGACCCTCACACCGAGCAATGAGTAGCCCGTCGCGCCCGCCGGGGCGGAGGGCACTGCATCGGAAAGCGAATGAACGGCGGAACTGGCTTGGGCGGGATTCGTCACAGGCAAATTGGGTAAAGGGGTAGCTAGAAACATCCCGCTTGGCTCGGCAATGTTTTCTTTCGGCGCGGAAATTTGTCCCGGACTTGACCTGTAACGGTGCCATTTGTTCCACACGGGTGCGGCCCGCGCGCAAAACACCTTGGCTTCGCCACCCGCCTGCCCCACAAAAAGCCATGTCTCCCGCCTCCGGCATCGTCGAGCTGCGCGACGTCGCCAAAAAGTTTGGCGCCGGCCCGCCCGTGCTTACGGACTTCTCCTTGGCGGCGCGGTCTGGCGAGTTTCTCAGCTTCATCGGGCCGAGCGGCTGCGGGAAATCCACCCTGCTCCGCCTCATCGCCGGTCTGACCGATGTGTCCGCCGGCGAGTTGCGCGTGGATGGCCGCACGCCTGAACAGGCTGCGTCGGAACTGGCATTCGTTTTTCAGGAGCCGACGCTGCTGCCCTGGCTCGACGTCGCCAGCAACGTCGAGGTACCGCTGCATCTGCGCGGCGCGGCGCGGCCTGCGCGCACGGCGGCGCGCGATGGCGCGCTGCGGCTTGTCGGGCTGACCGGACGTGAAGCCGCCTACCCGCGCCAGCTTTCCGGCGGGCAAAAGATGCGCGTGTCGCTCGCACGCGCACTCGTTCTCGCACCGAAAATCTTGCTGCTCGACGAACCCTTCGGCGCTCTCGACGAAATGACGCGAGAGCGGCTCCAAGAGGAGCTGCTCACCATTCGCGCACAGCAGGGCTGGACGGCGTTTTTCGTGACGCATTCAGTCGCCGAGGCAGTATTTCTGTCCGACCGGATTTTTGTGATGTCACCGCAACCCGGCCGGCTCAGTGCGGAGATCGCCGTGCCGCTGCCTCAGCCGCGCACAGCAGAAACGCGCCTATCGCGCCGCTACCAGGACCTCGTCGTGGCCGTCACCCGCCAGTTGCGCTCCTCCCCACCCCCATGATGCGCAAAAACGCCCCTTCATTCCTCATGTTTTTCCTCGCCGGGGCGGTGCTGCTCGCGGGTTGGAGCACCGTGCATCACCGTCTGCCCGAACACCTGCAATTCTTGCTGCCTGCGCCCGGGGCGGTGTGGGCGGCGGCGGGCCGGGAGGCGAGCGTGCTCGCCCGCGCCACGTTCAACACCGTCGAAGGCGCGCTGCTCGGCTTCGGTCTCGCGATCGGCTTCGGCGGCGTGGCCGCGCTGGTGTTGTCGCTGTCGCCGCTGGTCCGCGCCGGACTTTCGCCCTACTTGATGATGCTCCAGCTCACGCCCATACCCGTACTCGCGCCCGTGTTGGTGCTCTGGGCCGGACCGGGGCTGCCGAGCGTGATCCTCATTACGTTTTTGGTCTGTTTTTTCCCCCTCGTGGTTAACACGACCCAAGGCCTCATCTCCACGGACCGCCAGCATGTGGAGCTGTTTCGGATGTGGCGCGCCAGCCGGTGGCAGGAGCTGTGGCGGCTGCGCGTGCCGGCGGCGCTCCCCTATTTCTTCACTGGGTTGCGGATTGCCGCGATCCTGGCCCCGATCGGCGCAGTGATCGGCGACTTCTCGGCTGGCAGCTCGGCGGGTGACGGTGGCGGACTGGGCTTCCGCGCCCTGATATACAGCGGTAATGCCATGTATCCCGAGCTGTTCGCCGTGGTGGCCCTCACTGGCGGGCTGGGCTTTGCAGCCATGGGCGTGGTGGTACTGCTGAGCAAACTCGCCCTCGGTCGCTGGCATGACTCCTATGCCCATCCGGATGGCTGATATTTTCCCCGCTTGCATGCGCGGGGGGCAGACTTTCTGCTCACGCGCAATTTCATGCCGCGATTCCCATGTTTCCGCCGTGTCCTTCCGCTCTGTTGCCTTGTGCTCGCCGGCGGTGCCGTGGCCGTTCTGGCCGCCGACGTCACGAACCCGCCCGAGCCAACGGAGCTTGAACGATTTATCGTCCGGGAAACCCTGCTCTCCGCCTCCGGTGACGTGCTGCCAACATCGCGACCGGTCTCCTCGCTCTATGGCCCGCTGTCCGTTCTAGACGTGCCACGGGCCGTCACGGTGCTGACCCCGGAACTGATGCGCGATGCCGGCATCGTCAGCTTCGCCGACCTTGGCCGCCTCGGCGCCGGCACACAGCAGATCAATTTCTACGGCGTTCCCGGCTCGCCGACGCTGCGAGGCGCGAAGGGCGGGGTGTTTTTTGACGGCATGCAGCGCGCCTACCAACGCAACGAGATGCCCCTATCCTTAGGTTCCCTTGAGTCCATGGACCTCGTGAAGGGCCCGGCGCCCGCGCACTTCGGGGCCGGTCTCGTCGGCGGTTACGTCAATGAAATCCCCAAGTCGCCCTTCTTCGACGCCACCCGTGGCTCCCTGCAGGTCGAGCTCGACGAATACGGCGGCCACCGCGTGCAGCTCGATGGCGGTGGCCCGACGCTCTTCGCCGGCCAGCCCGCCGCCTGGCGCATCTCGCTCACCGGCCAGCTTGCCGACACCTATTACAATCACATCGGCAACAACTACCTCTCGCTCTATGCCGCCGTGAAAACCCGCACGCACGCCGGTGTGTCTGTCACGACCGGAGGCGAGTATTTCAATTTCCGCTCCAGCGAAAATCCCGGCTGGAACCGCCCCACCCAATCGCTTATCAGCAGCGGCCAATACCTCGTCGGCGAGCCCATCAGCATCGTGAGCAACGCCTCCGGCACCGCCGACCGCGCCCTGCTCGCCAAAAACCCCGCGCTCGTCGTTCCCACCGCCACGGTGGACGCTGCCGTCCTTTCCGGCCGTATCACCGCCGCCCAGCACGACGCCATGCTCGATCTCTCCAACGCAGGCGAGCGCGCTACCGCCTACGCGGCCTTCACGGCCCCGCAATTGGCCAGCATCCAGCAATCCACCTCCGGCTACCAGTACACCCCCGCCTACTTTAGCGCCGGCGGCACCCCCTTCACCACGCCCATCGCCGGCTCGACCGTCCTCTCCGACCCCCGCGATTACGCCAACTCGCAGGACTTCCTGTGGTTTTTCACACTCGACACCGACGGCGCGCATGACGCCGCGTTCAAAGGCCAGATCCTCCTCGACTTCGTCACCACCGACAAGCTCTCCACCTACGGCTACGCCATCTCGACCGACCAGCTCGTGATCGAGGCCAAGGCCACGATCACCCAGACCCTAAGCCTGCTCGCCGGTACGCGTGTCAGCTATGGCGCGTCAGCCCGCTTCACCAACGCCCAGATCTTGCAGGATTTCTCGGTCGAACCATTCGGCCGCCGCGATATCACCGCACCCGGCATTTCGGATAACTCCGTCGTCCTCGCCGGTCCGCAGATCGCACCCGACGGCCTCGACCTCTGGTCAGCTCGCATTGGCTTCGGCGGAGCCAATGTCTATTCGCAACTCTATGAATTGAGCGCGTTCGGCTACACCGAGGCGCATGTCACGTCAGCGCTCACGGTCTTCGCCTCGCTGCGCGGCACCTACGCACCCTACGCCACGAAATACCCCAGCGAGGTAGATCGCGCACTCACCGCCACCCGCGCCGCCGTCACCACCAACGACTCGAAAGCCTTCCTCAATGCCGCGCTCAGCCCCACGCTCCGACTGGGCCGCGCCGCTACGCTCTACGCCACCGCACAGCTGGGCACGTCCATTGACCCCACCCAGGGCGGCGCGATCTTCGGCAAGGACAATTTCACCAAAAACGAGCTCTACGAGACCGGCGTCAAAACGGCCGCGCTCGACGGCAGGCTCTTTACCACCCTTACCGCATTCCGCTGGCGGCAGCAGCAGTTCAGCACGCTCACCAGCCTTGCCGAGCCGCTCGCCGGGCGCGGCATTGAACTCGAAACGACCTACGCGCCCGTGCCGGAGTTCTCCTTCGTTGCCTCGGCCGACTGGCAACGTGTCACTCGCGAGAAGCCCCTCGGCAGCCGCTCGGTCCCGCTCACCGATGAGCAGTGGGCACTCTTTGGCGGCATCCTCAACACACCCTTCTCCGGGACGGTTTCTCCCGCGCCCGGCGACAGCTTTGGACGGCCCAATGCCAACCCTTCCCTCGCCTACCCTGGATCGCCGGAAACGCAGCTCAAGCTGCTCGCCATCACCCGCCACGGCCCGTGGACGCTCGCCGGAGGACCCATCTGGAGCGCCGCCTACTGGCACAACTTCGACCATACCCTCCGGATCCCCTCATCGCTGGTGTGGAACGCCACGCTCACCTGGCGCGCCCGCCAGTTGGAAGTCTCCCTCGCCGTGGACAATCTCACCAACGAAAGCTATTTCCTCGGGGCCGAACCCGTTTTCGGCGCCAACACCCTCATCACCAAAGCCCCTCCTCGTACCGTTCGATTTACGGCTACGTGGAAATATTGAAAGCGTCGCCTCTGTTTTTAGCCACCCTCCACTAAGTTGGAGGTCTGAATGCCACCTCCAGAAGTTGGATCGCGATCGGGAGATGCTCCCGGTACGGATGTTCCACCGATGTCACACGCCAGTCAGCAATCTTCATGTGTGAGGTCTATGCGGCCGTGCGCACGATTTGGCACCAGTTTGCACAGTATGGCAAGAGCAGCAGGAGGACGGGCCAACTTTATCCCAGATTCGGCGTCGCCCGCCCCAATCTGACGTTCCCTCTGACTCTGCCTGAGGATTTGTCACTGTTTCGTCACAAAACCGCCTCGGTTCCGTAACAAACTACCGCCATGGTGTGCCTGTCCGGCGCGTAAGTGCAGGACTTCAGTCGCAACTGAACCTCTCCCGAACATCACATCATCATTAGGACCTCCATTAAAAATCGTCTCATCTCTCTCCACCGGCTCGCGCTTCTCGGAGCGCTTGTACTCGGTTTCGCCGCTCCGGCCGCCCACGCCCAGGACGCTGGCCCGCTGCTTGATCTGCTCGTTAAAAAAGGGACCATCACTGATCAGGAAGCCGAAGATCTGCGCACCGCTCTTACCAAGGACTTCGCCGCCACCCCGGCGGGCAAGCTCAACCTGAGTTCACCCCTCACCGAGCTCCGCTTCACGGGGGATGTCCGCATCCGCTATGAGGATCGCATGGGAAAGCTCCCATCGAGCGCGGCCATTCCCAACGACCGCTCCGAACGCGAGCGTTTCCGCTACCGCATGCGCTTGGGAGTCCTGGGCAAGCTGCTCAACGACTGGTCATTTGGCCTGCGGCTGGAGACGGGGGCCGGCAACCGTTCCAGCAACGTCACCATGGGCGACGACGCGGGCCCCTTCGCCAAGACGAGCGATGCGATCAATGTCGGCCAGATCTACGCCACTTGGTCC
>JBAXLL010000076.1:0-7490 GCA_037134835.1 Verrucomicrobiota bacterium | reverse complement strand
CCCATCCCACCGCTCGACGGCGGCAAGGAACCTTGGGCGCTCTTCGTACTCCACGACATCACCCGGCAGAAAAAACTCGAGGCCATGCGCCGGGAGTTCGTGGCCAATGTCTCCCACGAATTGCGCACCCCCCTCAGCGTCATCAAAGGCTATGTCGAGACGCTCGCCGACGGCCACCGAGAGATGCCCCTCGACGACCGCGAGAAATTTCTCCGGACCATCCAGCGGCACACAGAACGGCTCAACTCCCTGATCGAAGACCTCCTCGCGCTCTCACGCCTTGAATCTTCAAATCCCGGCCTCCGGCCCGAGTCCGTCAGCCTGCCGGCACTGCTGGCGGATGTGCTCGCCGACTATCGGGCCCGTCCGGCGTCAGCGGCACACCGTTTGCAGGCCGCAGTTGACACTACCCTTGCTCCGTTGCCGGCTGACCCACTGAAAATCACGCAGGCTGTCGAAAACCTGCTGGACAACGCGCTCAAATACACCCCGGCCGGCTCGCACATCGACCTCGAGGCCCATACGGGCGAGCGCGAGGTCATCGTAACTGTGCGCGACAACGGCCCAGGAATTCCAGCGACCGACCTGCCGCATATTTTTGAGCGTTTTTACCGCGTGGAAAAAGGCCGTTCGCGTGAAAAAGGCGGCACCGGCCTTGGGCTGAGCATCGTAAAGCACATTGTGCAGCTCCATGGCGGTCGTGTCTGGGCCGAGAGCACGCCGGGGCAGGGGAGTGCGTTTCATTTCAGCCTACCCGCCGCGCCACTCTGAACGCGCGGGCGAGGGCGTGTCACTTTTCCTGTCACCTATCGGGGAGGCGGAGACGCATGCCAGGTCGCCGCGGCCGCCCGCCGGCTCTGTGCTCACCGGTACCTCGCGCTACGACCGAAATAACTTACGAGCCAGCATTCTTTCCACACGCGATAGCGACCGGCCTGCGTGATCTTCCCATGTTCCTCCCGCTCCGACGGCGGAAACAGGAAGCCGAGTTCGGTGTTGATCCGCTCCAGCTCACGCTGCTGCGCGTTGATATCAGAAAGCGGGTCATCTATCCACGCTACCGCCGTTTCGCCCGCCTGGGCCAGCCGGGCCTGATGCCGGACAACGAGCGAAGGCAATGAACGCCGCCACAGACTGCGCTCGACCAACCAGCTTTCCGGGTAAAATCCGCCGAACGGCAGGCAAAGATTGTCGGTCACATAACGGCGTCCCGAGGCGGTCTGGGTCGAGAGCGCGAAACAAACCGCGAGCGCCCCTCCTGCCTGCGGGAGAAACAGCACCTGCAGCCTGATCGCCGCGGTCGCATCCTGATAAAACGAACTACGCAGCCTAAGCCCGGGGGCCACTTCGGCCTGAAGCGCCTGCACCGGCTTGAACCCACGCGCCCGCAGCCAGTCACGCAGCCGCAGCAGCGGGGGATGAGTCGGCCACTCCTCCCCAGATTCGTTGACGGTGAAGCGTGGAAAGAGCGGGGCGGAGCTCAGGCTGCGCTCCTCGATGGCGAGCCAGTTGCGGAGGGTCTCTGCGAGCAGCCAAAGCAAGAAAAACGCGGGGACCAACACCCAGAATGGCCGGTCAATCAGTCCGACAAGATGATTCAGTCCCGCCGCGCCAAAGGCAAAGGCCAGCCAGCGTGCCCAGCGCACAAAAATCGCCCGAACCGGGGAGACGACGGCCTGCCTCGTCTCAATCAGCAGTAAACCGACCAACAACGCCCCGACCAACAGACCTGCGACCAGCAATATGCTTAGATTGTCCCGGAGTTCCATTTGCACGATGCCAGTCAAAAACAAAATACGCTTGCGCCAGTTGCGCCTAGCTCAGCCGCACGGGCATGATGACGCAGACGAAATTTTCCAGTGTTTTGAAAACACCAGGACTGACTTCATCCTTTAGCTCGAGAAAAACCTCGTCCTTGTTCAGCGCCCGTAAGGGATCTAGGAGATAAGCAGGATTGAAGGCGACCTGCAGTTCGGTCCCGCTGTAGGCCACCGCCATGGACTCGTGCGCCTCGCCAAAATCGGGGCTTTGCGCGGTTATCTCAAGCAGGTTGGTTGTGAGCTTGATTTTCACCGAATTCGCCTTTTCTGAACAAACCAGCTGCGCGCGATGGACACATTGGAGGAAAAGCTCCCGTTCAAGCTTAAGCCGTTGGTGGGTCTCCTTTGGGATAACCTGCTGATAGTTCGGATAATTGCCCTCGACGACCTTCGAATAAAGATAGATGTGATCGATCAGCCCGCTGGTGTCTTTGTCGGTTGCGATTTGAAAGGCCGCGCGCCGGTCATTGAATGAAATTTTAAGCTTTCCGCCCTTGCCCAGCATCCGTTCGAGTTCGGCCACGCTCTTCGCCGGCAAAATGATGCTCCCGGCGGAAGCCGTTGGGATCTCGAGTTCCTTTGAAACCAGCGCTAGCCGGCGTCCGTCGGTGGCAACCAAGGAAAGCTTGTTGTCTCGAAAATTGAGATAAACGCCGTTAAGAATGTACCGCGTTTCGTCCGTGGACTGAGCATAGTCCACGCTACGGAGCATGGTGATAAGCTCCTCCTGGTCCAAGGTAAAGACCTTGTCATCACCAAAATCGGGCAGTGGGGGGAATTCTTCCTTTCCGATGCCCATGATACGAAAAGTTGAACCGCCAGACGCTAGTTTTACCTGATGGTTGGCGGAGGCATCTACCGACACATCCACATTCGGTAGCTCTCGCACTATCGTCGCCAGACGCTTAACCGGCAGAGTAACGGCACCCGTCTCTTTGGACTCGGCCTTGATCTTCACCCGGATCCCCAAGTCGAGATTGGTCGTCGTCAGCGTAACATGATCCTTCGCCACATCGATGAGGACATTACTCAAGATCGGCATGGTCGCCTTGGAACCGACGACGTTAAGAACCTGAGCCAGGCCGTTGGCGAAATGGTCACGGTTAATCTTGAATTTCATGGCGGGGATTTTGCGGGAGCGCGGCGGAAATTAACAAGCGATAAATAAGACTTAGTTCAACTATCTATTCTATCACTATCACTATGAGGCCGAACAAGTGAAACAACTCTCCATTTCGAGAGGGTGCTGGCGGCAAAGGGGCGCGTGAATAACCTCGGATTGCTTGCGCGGCGCAGGCCGGTTGTTCACCAGGCGGAACTTGTTCGGCATGGGCTGGACGGTTATGCGCAGGATCTTTTATCCACGCGACCCTTCAGAAGCGCGGCCTTTTTCCTTAGCCAACAGGCGTGCGTTGCGGACCTGCCGAAAAAGGCCAAAAAAGATGTACCCGAGGCAAAGCACCAGCAGGGAAATTTCAAGAAACCATCCCGCGACGGCCACAACCAGAAGCAAAACGACGATGGTGGACGGCCGGGTTTTAGTCTGCAAGTCGAGCTGCTTACCGCTCGGATAACGCACGGTGCTCATCATCAGTAACGCGATGAGCAGCATCAGAAAGGGAAGTGCGAGCGCCCAGTTTTTGTAGGACTTGTCGGAATCCCCGAGCTTCAGTAGAAACAAAACCAAGGTGGCCACGGTGGCCGCCGCAGCGGGTACCGGCAGCCCGACAAAGTCCTTGCCCGACTGTTTCGCCCCGCGATGGAGCAGTGGGTTGGTCAGCACATTGAACCGAGCCAGCCGCATGGCGGCGCACAGCAGATAGACGAAACCGACGAACCAGCCTACCTGGCGGAAAACCGGCAACCCCGTCGTGGGGGAAAGTATGAAGAAAAACATCATGAGTGCGGGGGCGACGCCAAACGACACCACATCGGCCAGCGAGTCGAACTCCGCGCCGAAGAGCGATTCCCGGCCGCCCATTCGGGCCAGCCGTCCATCTAACGCATCGCACAGCGCGGCAAGGAATATGCAATAAACGGCGTAGCGGTAATGCTCTGGGGCCTCACGCCCAAGGTAGTGTTGGTCCGCCGCGGTCTCCGCCAGCCGGGCATGAATGCAGTTGATTACGGCGATGAAGCCGAAGAAGAGATTCCCCGCCGTCATCAGATTTGGCAGGAAATAAATCCGGCTGGCCTGGGCGACGTGATAAGGATTCGCGCGGTCGTCTTCGCGGAGGTTGGGCGGCACGGGATCATTCATGGCGGGAAAGGGATAAAGGACGGAAGGAGCCGGCGGAAACGACGGCCGCCCGCTCATTTTTCCTTGGGCTGGGCGAGCGACTCGAGGTATTTCCAAAACTTCGAGTCCTGTTCGGCAAGCTGCGTTTCGGACACCGGCAGCTTGTTGCGGAGCAGAAAATCCTCCAGAGAATTTTGGTGGAGAATCCAGACGACGTGCAGCGTGGAGGCGTCGAGCGTTTCAAAATAGAACCGCTGCCCGCCGCTGCGCAGCCGGAAGAGCTCCTTGCCGCCGCGGTGGAAGCGGCCCAGGGGCTCGCGGGGGTGCGCGAGGTCGCCGGCCGTCAGGCGGCTGATGGGACCGATGGCCTCAAGCTGAGCAAGCTGGCCAAGCTTGTTCAGCTCGCGGATGCTCTGCTCGGAGAACGTGACTTGGAACATGGGTGCGGACAGAGGCGCATGCTGCCCCGCCCGGTTCACGGCGGCAACAGCAAAGCGCGGACTTAGATTGAATCGGCTCCGGCGGTCTCGCCGAGCCAGTCCTTGAAGCCGACGATGCGTTGCGGTGTGCCGAGCACTAGTAGCTCGTCGCCCGGCAGCAGCACCTCTTCGGCCCCGGGGCTGAGAATGCGGTGCGGGCCACGCTTGATGCCGACGACTTGGACGCGCTGGGCCGTGGCCGTCCCCAGCTCGCGCAACGCCCGTCCGGCCGCCTGGCTGCCCGCCGGCACGGCCAGGAGCTCCGTGCGCACATCGCCGAATTCCGAAACCGCCGCCACGCCGGAAACCGCGGTGAGAAATTTTCTCCCCACCGCCACTTGCTCCGCCTTGCCCAGCAGCAGCACCTTGTCCTGCGGGTAGAGCACCGTGTCCGGCCCCGGCAACTGCATCATGTAGCCCTGCCGCTCAATACCCATGACCGAGCAGCCCAGCCGGGAACGCAGCCCGAGCTCGCCGATTTTTTTGCCCTGACAGTCGGCGAGGTCGGGCAGCACGCATTCGGCCACGCTCAGCTTCCAGTCGCTGTGCGACTGCGCCCACGGCACGGTCGTCGCGCTCATGCGTCCCTCGCCCGCACCGAGCAGGCTTTGCAGCTCGACCTCCAGCTCGCTGTGCCAGCGCACGAGCTTGCGCCGGAGCAGGAGCAGCGCCGCGCCGGCGAGCAATACAGTGGCGACCACCGCCCATTTGGCCGCGCCGCGGATCGGCAGGAACGACGCTAGCCACACATAGAGCACGGCGCCGGCCGCGAGCTTGAGGCACGTCTCCACCAAGGGTGCGAGCCGCGCCGCCTGCGGGTGCCCCTGCGTCGAGACTTGCGCACCCAGCAGGGCCAGCACCGAACAATTGCGCCAGATCGCGACCAGCGGAGCGAGTGCGACCAGTCCCAGCACCGTCCAAAAAATGGCCGCCGGTCCGTGTGGAAACAGCCAATTCGGCCCCAACCATTCCTCCACCAGCCCGAGCAACGGCTCCGCAAACACCAGCAGGCCGGTTACCGCCATCATGCCCGTGCCAATTTGGAGCAGCCGCTTGCGGCTGAGCTGCCAGAGCTGGTTGCGCTTTTGCCGCGCCCGCACGCGTTCCAACCACGCTTGATAATAGCCCAGCCAGTCCTCCTGCCAGCGCGGTTGTCGCGCCAGCACCGCATCAGCCATCCGCCCTGAGCGGCGGATGAGCGGTGGCGCGACCAGCGTCGTAAGCAGGGACACACCGACCGCCAGCGGGTAAAAGCTTCGGGGCACAGCCTGTTCTTCCACGCCCAGCTGCGCGATGATGAAGGAAAACTCACCGATCGTAGTAACCGTGAGCGCCGCGCGCAGCGCTTCCCGGGGGGCGGTCCCGATGAGCAGCAGGCCGGTCGTCGCGGCCAGCGAGCGCACCAGCAGCGTAAACACCGTCACACCCAGGATGATGGCCCACATGGCGCCCAGTTCGCGCAGGTCGATCTGCATGCCTATCGCCACGAAAAACACCGCGCTAAACACGTCACGCATCCCTGCAAAGGTCCGTTCCACCTGGTGGCGGTGCGGGGTTTCCGCCACGATCGTGCCGAGCAGAAACGCCCCCAGCGCCAGCGAGTAGCCCGCATGCTGCGCCAGCACCGCCAGTCCGAACAGCAGGGCCGCGATGCCCAGCGTCTGCAGCTCCTCGTCCGCCGCGATGCTCATGCGGCGTAGCAGCCACGGCACCAGCAGCAGGCCCACCACGCCGGCCAGCACCACGAACGCGGCGAAGAGTGCGAGGGTCTTCGCCACCCCCGCGGCCCCGGCGGCCGTGCCCGTCGCCGCGCCCAGCCGCACCAGCGAATTCAGCACCGTCAGCATCACCACCGCGACCACGTCCTCTAGGACGGACACGCCCAGCGCGAGCTGCCCCGCGCGCTCGTGGTTGGCCCCCGTTTCGTGCAGAATTTTCGCGATGATCGCCGAGGACGACACCATGAGCATCCCCGCCAAAAACGCGCTCTCCAGCGGCCCCAGCCCTGCCACGGCGCCCGCGACCCGCGTCAGATAATAGATGATGCCCGCGCTCACAAACACCGCCAGCAGCAGCGCCGCACCCAGCCGCCGCAGCCGCCGCAGGCTCAGCTTCAGCCCGATGGAAAACATCAGGAACACCAGTCCCGCCTGCGCCGCCGTGCCCACGCGCACCTCGTCGGTCACCAGTGAAAACGGCGGCGTGTGCGGCCCCACGATCATGCCCGCGACCAGATAGCCGACCACGACCGACAGACCCGCGCGCTGACACGCCCAGCCCACGATCCCGGCCACGACCAGAATCACGGCGAGGTCTTGGATGAATTCGATGCCGTGCATGGGGCGCGGAGAAACTCCGCGTCCTCACAACGTGCCGCGTCCGCCCACGCGTCAAGCCCGGGGCGCGGGCTCTGGAACCCGTGGGGCGGGAGAGGAAATCAGAAGGCAGGAGACGGACACAGGCAGACAAGCGATGGGACACTACCGCGCCTTGCCATGTCCCCTCATGGCTACTACGGACTGAAATTGAGGGCCAGACGGAAGCCGTTGTTTGGGCTGCTGCGATCCGGCGAAACCATCATGACACCCGGTGAACGAAACGCCGAGCGCGCCATTATCGCCGACCAAAAAAAACAGCCACCGCGACAAACGCGGAAAGATCCCGTTGCTGGTCCCGTCGGATCCGTCAGCGCACCACTCGGGGAGTCTCCAGCTACATACCAGTCAGCGCACCACTCGACAACATTGCCGTGCATATCATAGAGACCCCACGCGTTCGCCTTCTTCGTCCCCACCGGATGGGTCTTACCGCCACTGTTTTTGTCATACCATCCCATCTGGGCGTCGGAGTGGCGCGACGAGCCATGAACAGCCATCTGCTGGATACCTGCGCGCTGCTCGATCTCGCAGCGGGCCGCTGGACGGACGCCGCCGCGAGGGCGGAGCTGCGGCG
>JBAXLL010000075.1:0-7509 GCA_037134835.1 Verrucomicrobiota bacterium | reverse complement strand
GACGTAGATTGCGGGAGTGATGTAGAGGGTGAGCAGCTGGGAGACGACGAGGCCGCCCACGACCGCGAGGCCGAGCGGGCGGCGAGACTCCGCGCCGGTGCCGAGGCCGAGCGCGATGGGGAGCGCGCCGGCGAGCGCGGCGAAGGTCGTCATCATGATCGGACGGAAGCGCACGAGGCAGGCCTCGACGATGGCCTGCTCCGGCCGGAACGCGGCCCCGTGCTCACGCTCCGCCGCGAGGGAAAAATCAATCATCATGATGGCATTTTTCTTCACAATGCCCACCAGCAGAATCACGCCGACCCAACCCATAATGTTCAGCTCCTCGCCGAACAGCCAGAGCGTGAACAGCGCGCCAAATCCCGCCGCCGGCACGCCCGACAGGATCGTGATCGGATGGATGAAATCTTCGTAGAGGATGCCCAGCACGATGTAGACCACCGCAAGCGCGAGCACGACGAGCAGCCCCATGCCTTTCAAGGAGTCGTCAAACGCCTGCGCCGAGCCGACGAAGGCGTAGGTGACGGTGGCCGGCAACTCGGCCCGCGCGACCTTGGCGATGGCGGTCGTGGCATCCCCCAGGGCGAAACCGGGCCGCAGGTTGAATGACACGGTGACGGCCGGGAGCTGGCCGTAGTGCGCGACGGTGAGCGGGCCGACATCGCGCCGCAAGGTCGCCACGGCGTCGAGGGGCACCAGCTTGCCGCCGCGCGAGCGCAGGTAGAGCAGCGAGAGCGCCGACGGGTCGCGCTGGAACTCGGGCGCCATCTCCATGATGACAAAATATTGGTTGCTCGGCGTGTAGATAGTCGAGACCTGCCGGGTGCCGAACGCGCTGTAGAGCGCGTCCTCCAACTGTGCCGGGGTGATGCCGAGGGTGGCCGCCTGATCGCGCCGGATGTCCACGCGCAGCTGCGGGCTGGTAATTTGGAGGTCCGTGCTCACATCCACCAGCTCAGGCAGCTTGCGCAGGCTGGTCTCCAGCTTACCGGCTGCCTCGTAGAGCTTGTCGAGGTCGTCGGCGGTCAGCGTGAGCTGGTAGAGCGCTCGGCCGCCGCCACCGCCAGCGATGTTGATGGCCAGCGGGACTTGCGGAACCGATCGTAGTCCGGGGATGCCGGCGAGGTTGCGCCGGAGCTCGGCCACGACGGTGGCGGCAGGCACGCGCTGGGTCCGCGGCTTGAGGCGGACGAAGAACTGCCCGGTATTGCTGGCCCCGCCACCAGGGCCGCCGGCACCGACGGAAGACATGAAGGTCTCCACGGCCGGGTGGGCGCGGATGATGTCGGCGGCCGCCGACTGATGGCGGACCATTTCCTCAAACGACACATCCTGCGCCCCTTCAGTCCGCACGGTGAGGAGGCCGGTGTCGTCGGTGGGGATAAAACCTTTTGGCAGCCGCCAGCCGACCAACACGGTGAGGCCGACGGTGAGCACGGCCACGCCGACGGTGAGCGCGCGGTGCCGCATGCTTACGCGCAAGGTGCGCTCGTAGAAGCCGCGCATGGCCTCAAAGCCCCGTTCACTCAGGGCATAAAGCCTGCCATGGGCCGCCGCGCCCGGGGTGTGGGGGCGGAGGAACCGGCTGCAGAGCATCGGGGTGAGCGTGAGCGAGACCAGGCCCGAGACGAGGATGGAGGCCGTGATGGTGACGGCAAACTCGTGCAGCAGCCGTCCGTAGATGCCGGCCATGAACATGAGGGGAAAAAACACCGCCACCAGCGACAGCGTCATCGAGAGGATGGTGAAGCCGATCTCGCGCGAGCCGAGCAGCGCGGCCGGCCGCACGGGCATTCCGGCCTCGATATGGCGTGCGATGTTCTCGAGCATCACGATGGCATCGTCCACCACGAAACCGACCGAAAGCGTGAGCGCGAGCAGCGAGAGGTTGTCGAGCGAGTAGCCGCAGAAATGCATCACGACAAACGTGCCGAGCAGCGCCAGCGGAATGGCGACCGCCGGGATGAACGTCGCCGCCAGCGACCGCAGGAAGAGGAAGATGACGAGCACGACGAGCCCGATGGCCAGCATGAGGGTGAACTGCACGTCGTGAAAGGAAGCGCGCACCGCCTCGGAGTTGTCGCGCAGCACCTCGAGCCGGATGGATTCGGGCAGCTGGGCCTGAAACGCAGGAAGCAGCGCGCGCACGCGATCCACGACCTGGACGGTGTTGGTGCCGGGCTGTTTCTGCACGCCCAGGCCGATGGTGCGCACGTCACCCTGCGCGTTCCCGATCCAGGTGGCGCTGCGGTTGTCCTGCACGCTGTCAATGACCTCGGCGAGTTCGCCGAGGCGGACCGGGGCGCCGTTGCGGTAGGTGACGACCACATTCCGGAAATCCTCGGCGCCGGTGATCTGCCCGTCGGCGAGAATTTGCATGGACTGGCGGGCGCCGTCGATGAAACCGGTCGGCTGGCTGACATTGTGGGCGGCGAGCGCGGTGCGCACCTCGTCGAGCGTGAGTCCCCGACTGGCGAGCAGGCGGGGGTCGAGCCGCACGCGCACGGCACGTTTCTGCGAGCCAAACACCTGGACCTGCGCCACACCGTCCACGCTGGAGATGCGCTGCGCGAGGTTGGTCTCGGCAAACTCGTTGACGACGGAGAGCGGGAGGGTGGCCGAGCTGAGCGTGAGAAACAGAATGGGCCGGTCGGCGGGGTTGACTTTGCGGAAGGACGGCGGCGACGGCATGTCGTTGGGCAGCCGTCGCTGCACGGCCGCGAGCGCGGACTGCACGTCCTGGGCCGCGGCGTCGATGTCCCGGTCGAGGGTGAACGTGAGCGAAATCTGGGTGCTGCCCGCGGCGCTGGTCGAATTCATCGTCTCGACCCCCGCGATGGTGGAGAGCTGCTGCTCCAGCACCTTGGCGATGCTGCTGGCCATGTTCTCCGGCGTCGCACCCGGCAGGTTCGCACTGATCTGGATGGTGGGATAGTCGATGACGGGCAGGTCGCTGATCGGCAGCTGGTGGTAGGCCATCGCGCCGAACACGCAGATCGCGGCGGAGAGCAGGGTCGTCATTACCGGCCGACGGATGCAGAGCTCGGGGAGGTTCATGGCGGAAGGGTTTACCTGGCGTTGGCCGCAGGGGGTGGAGGCGAAAGGGTCTTGGCCACCGCCTTGGCTCCGGGTACGAGGCGAAGCTGGCCGTCGGTCACCACCGTTTCGCCGGCGGCCAGGCCGCTGGCGATGAGCGTCTGGTCGCCGGCCACGCGCGCGACTTTCACCGGGCGCAGATCGACGGTCTGGTCGGCCTTGAGCACATAGATGGTCGAACCGTTCTGGCTGGTCTGCACGGCCGGCGAAGGCACGACAATGGCGTCGCGATCGACGCCGACCTGCGTGGCGATGCGCACAAACCGTCCCGGCCAGAGCGCATGGTCTTCATTGGGGAAAGTCGCCTTGAGCGTGATCATGCCGGTCGCGGGATCCACCGTGTTGTCCACGAACTCCAGCCGGCCGCCGGTGCGGGCGAGGCCGGTGGCCCGGTCGTTCACGGCCACGGTGGTGCGTTGGGCGGCGAGCGCGGCGCGGATTTCGTCGAGCGCGTTTTCCGGCACGGCATACGCGACGGCGACCGGTGCCAGCTGGTTGATGGCGACGATGGATGAGCCGGCGTCGTTGGCCTTTACCAGCGCGCCTTCATGGAGCATCAGCTGGCCGGTGCGCCCGGCGATGGGCGCCCGGATCTCGGTGTAGCCGAGCTGGAGCTCGGCGTTGGCGACCGCCGCCTCGCGCGCCTGCACCTGGGCCTGCGCCATCTCGGCCTTGCTGAGGATCTGGGTGAGCTCCTCCTGCGAGACGGCCTTGGACTGGTCGAGCGCCTTGGCCCGCGTGGCGTCGGCCTCGGCCTGCGCGGCGGCGGCGCGGGCGTTGGCGAGGTCGGCACGCGTGATCCGGAGAGAGTTTTCCAGCGGCCGGCGGTCGAGGGTGACGAGCAGGTCGCCCGCTTTGACGTCATCCCCCTCCTTAAAATGCACTGCTGCGAGCACGCCGTCCACCTGCGACTTTACGCCCACGCTGCGAAGCGCCTGCACGGTGCCGATGGAGTCAAACCGGCGCGGCATGTCCAGTTTCGCCGCGACCGCAACTTGCACGGGCACGGTCGGAGTCGCGTTGCTGGCGGGGAGGGCCGGTTTGCAGCCCGCAGCGGCGAGCAACAGCACCGCCACCGGCACCAGCCGATAAAGGACAGGCCAGGAAAGGCGGTCAGGCGAGATCAGGGGTCGTTTCATGGGTCGGACGAAGTTTGGGGTCAGGGGCCAGAGAGAGCAGATTATTTTTGATGTGCAGCAAATCGTCAACCAGTCCGTCGCTCCGGCCCGGGGCGAGGCCGGCAAAATATTCCCCGCGCAGCCGGTCTGCGACCTTTTGCATCTGTTCTAGCGTGCGCCAGGCCTTGGGCTGCACCGCCAGGCGCCAGACGCGCGCGTCCTGTGGATCCCGGGTACGCCGGATCCAGCCATCGGCCTCCAGCCGCTCAATGTGGCGGCCCACGGTCGCAGGCTTCAGGTGCATGATCTCTGCCAGCTCGCGCTGGGTGCGGCCCTCGCGGTCTGCGACCCGGCGCAGGATGCGCCATTGGGCCCGGGTCAGCCCGATCTGTTGCTGCCGCAGCCGGCGCTCAAATTGCTGGCGCAGCAGAAAGCTCAGCTCGTTGAGCAGCGCGCCAAAGCGGCGCTCGGGATCAGGGGCGGGACGGACGGGCATCCGGAGAATAATTAGTAAGCAGGCATATGATTGCAAGGCTTATCTTTCTTCGCCTGCCGGGTTGGACGGCAGGTCCGGCTTGGTTGGGCGGAAGGCGGCCGAGGCACCCGCCGCTGGGGGCCGAATTATCGCCCGTTTCATTGAACCTTTTGCGCCCGCCGGCATTCTACCCTGTATCGCCTCAACGTGGCTTCTCCTGACTCCCATCTTCTTGCCGCCGTTCGCCAACATGACCCTGACGCCTGGAACATTCTCCTCCAGCGGCACCAGCTGCCGCTCTACGCCTACGCTGCCGAGCTGCTTCGCGACGACACCGCCGCGTTCGATATTGTGCAGGAAACCTTCGTCGCCGCCGTTCGCCACATTGGCGGCCTGCGTGACGACACCCGCTTCGCCGCCTGGCTCTTCGGCATTGCCCACCAGAAATGCCTGCAACACTTCCGCCGCGTCCATCGTGATGGAAAGATTTTTGCTCCCACCCTGGCGGAGGATGATTCTGACGTCCCGGCCGACTGGCCCGACCCTGACGCGTCCGATCCGCGCACGCTCCTCCTGCGGCGCGAGACGGCCGACGAGTGGCTCGCTCTCCTTGCGCAGCTGCCCGCGGCGCAGCGTTCGGCCCTGCTCCTCCATGTGCTGGAGGATTTTTCCCTTGATGAAATCGCCACCATCACCGCCGTGCCGCTCGGTACGGTCAAATCCCGCCTGCATCACGCCAAACGCGCGCTGCGGCAGCTTGTGGAGGCCGCCCGATGAATAAGTCCCTGCGCGACCACCTGCTCGCCCGCCACGCCGCCGCCCCCCGGCTCGACGAGCTCCGCCGCGCCGCACTGCCGCCCGCCGACGTGACGTGGGGCGGTTTTCTCCGCGAGTTGTTCCGCCCGCACCGTGCCGCGTGGCGCGCGCTCGCCGTCGTCTGGCTCGTGCTGCTCGTGCTCCAGTTCACCGTCGTCAACTCCGCCCGCCCACCGGTGTTGGCCGGCCCTGGGCCCTCGCCCGAGGCGGTCGCCGCCTGGTTCGACCAACTTAATTCCAATGAAACCCTCACCCAGATTGCTCAAATTCCTTAGGCGTGCGCTGCTCGCGCTCGCCATTGCTGCCACGCTGCTCGCCGCCTTTGTCATCGAGGAAAACTGGCGCGGCGACCGCGCCTGGGCCGCCGTCGAGCGCGACCTGCGCGCGCGCGGCGAGCCTTTGGACTTCGCCGCCTTCGCCACTCCGCCCATTCCGGACGAAAGGAATTTATTCAAGGCACCCGCGCTGGCAGATCTGTTTCTGGCATACAATTCCGACCTGAATCTTGGGGGTATTCGAGCCTCCAACGAACCTCAAAAAAAAGCCCTCAGCACTGCGGCCCAAATCAGCAACATGGTAGCCACCTCCACCAATTACGAGCCGGATGGCCGCCTGCGTGGTCGCATCAAACCTGAATCCATCGTCACTACACCCGGCGATCCGACCGGTGACCTGCATCTGGCGCAAACAAAGCTCCTACAAGCCAAGCTGATCGTCGGGCCGCTTTCCACTGAGCCGGCCGAGGATATCCTCATAGCCATGAAGCCCGTCGAGACCCTGCTGGATGCCGTCTGCCAAGCCGCCCGCGAACGTCCCGACGCATGGCTGTCCATGCAGTTGCCCACCGACGAGCCATCGCTCGATGCAGGGTTCCTCCTTGAGCTCGGCCGCAGTCTCGGGACCCGGGCCACGGCCAAACTTGCGCTCGGCCGCACCGATGAAGCCTTTGCCGATCTGGCCGGTCTGCTTGCTCTTGCCCGGGCGACGCGCACGGGCGGGCCGATCTTGTTCCCGCTCGTTGGCGAGGCCATGCGGGAGTCCGCTGCCGATGCCATAAAGGCAGGTTGCCGTCGCCACTTGTGGACTGACGCGCAACTTGTCCTGTTTGGGGTCTCGCTGGCAGACTTTCAGCCCTTCGCCCAGTTCAAGAAATCGCTCCAGTTCGAAAGAGTGTGGATGGTGCAATCTATAGATTCTCCGCCGCGCAAACTGGCGCATGGCGAAATGGGCCTGACATTGCCGCGTTGGCTATTCCATGGCTGGGTGCAGCAAAACAAGGTATCGGGCTCACACGCGTTAGACGAGGAGCTGGCTTCGTTTGAGGCCTCCACAGGCCGGGTGTTCGCCGATCGGGTGCTAAACTTGAGGCAAACCTCCGTTGCCCTCCACAAATCGCGTTCCCCCTATGTGTGGGTTACCGCCAAGATGGTTCTCAACATCGGCCAAATAATTTCTGGCCTCGGCGTATCAGAAAACCACCTCCGCGAGGCCGTCGCCGCCTGCGCGCTGGAGCGCCACCGGCTCACGCACGGCAGTTATCCCGCCACGCTCGCCGAGTTGGTGCCCGCATTCATCGCCGCCGTGCCGGCCGACGTGTTCTCCGGCCAGCCGCTGGGCTACACCCGCACACCCGACGGCGGTTTCAAGCTCACCTCGCTCGCCGACGACGGAAAAAGTGAAGGCAAAGTGTGGACGCAACCAGGCGGTAGCCCGTGACGCGCTTGCTCACGCCGGCCAAAATCCCTGCGCTCACACGCAGGGCTACGAAACGCCATGTAGCCCGCCGCGTGAGCGGCGGGACAGGCCGCGTTGTTGAACGTGTATTCGCGGCGGGCCCGCCCTACCTGTCGTTTTCAGCCTTTGGCGTCGGCGTCCGCAACGGAAAACAGCGCAGATTCCACAGACCAAACCAGGTCATGCGGGCCAGAATCCAGCCGTGGCGAAAGCGGGAAATGTTCGTCTCGCCGTAGGTACGGTCTTTGTAGCGCACGGGCACATCACGGA
>JBAXLL010000074.1:0-7509 GCA_037134835.1 Verrucomicrobiota bacterium | reverse complement strand
GAATACGCCTCCCTTCAAGGTCTGCCACCAAGACGTGCTGCTTGAGCTCGCGTTTGCCGGCGAGGAAGGCGCCCCCATCGAAGTGATTTTGGGCCGGGTCAACCTCGGCAAACGCCATGACCGCCTCGCGCCGTCGCTGGCCGCAGCGGTCCAAGAGGCCCTCGGTCGCGACCCACAAAGTCTGCCCCGCCGCCCTCGTACGGTGCGTCACTCGCTCACCACCGCCGAGACCGCCCATCAAGACCGGCTCAAGGCTGTCCGCGACCGCCTAGCCGCCCAACATGGGCTGGAGTCCACGCTCATTGCCACCCGCGCCCAATTGGTCGAGCTGGCATGCGACATCAGTAAAATTGACGAAGTTTTGCTTCCTTGGCAGGCTGGCATACTCCGCCGCGACCCGGCCTTCCAACCGGTCGAAAATAAATCCTAAAAAATTGCAGCCGAGGCTTGCCAAACGTCCCACCGGCCTCCTACCTTGGCCCTTTCCCCTATGAAAAACACCCGCTTCTTAATCCTCGGACTGCTTGCCGCCACGCTTTTCGCCAGCGGCTGCGCGACGGAAACCACCCGTTCCGGCAAAACCACCTACCTTTTGGGTGGCCTCGTGACTGTTCGCAAGGGCGACTTCATCGCGCCCAAGCCCAGCGGCGACCAAGTTGACACCACCAAATGGTTTGGCAGTGGCAATCCGTCTGGGACCAGCGTGGACGTCTTCTACGACGCCATCAAATTTACCAATTACTAAGACGCCCCGCGTCTTCGGTTTTTCTCAACCCCGTCCGGCTTTCGCCAGGCGGGGTTTTTATTTACCCGCCTACCGTTGATTGCATGACGGTACATTCAAAAATTGCCGCCCGCCCGTTCACCCGGTTTTTCTTGGCCTAGCGGCCGCCCTGCGCGACGATGTCCGACTTGCCTCCCTTTGACGCCAATATTTCCCGTCACCTCGCCCTCATGGCCGCGGCACGCGCGGCTGAACCCGCACTCAAGATCCCTCGTGGTCGCACCCATGCCGGCAACATCGACTACCTCACTCTCACCTTCGCAGAACTCAACGCAGAGGCCACCGCGTGGCATGCCCGCCTCGTTGCCTGCGGCGTCCGGCGCGGCGACCGTGTGCTCGTCATGGTCCGTCAGGGGCTGCCGCTAATCGCGTCGGCCTTCGCGCTCTTCCGTCTGGGCGCAGTACCTGTAATCATTGACCCCGGCATGGGCCGGAAAAATTTTCTTGCTGCAGTCGCCCGCACGCGACCTCGTGCGCTGGTTGGCATACCCCTTGCCCGGCTGTTCAGCCACCTCTTCCGCCGTGCCTTCGCCAGCGTCGAGATCCGCGTCGCGGCCAGCGGCAATCTAGCCGCCCGGCTGACCGATCGTGGGCCGGAGGACAGAGGCCAGATGCCGGAGGCCAGAAGTCAGAGGCCGAACACTGAAATCCAAATTCCAAATTCCAAATTCGATCATTCCGCATCCACTCCGCACTCGGCATCAATAGACGACCTCGCCGCCATTTTGTTCACCTCGGGTTCTACCGGCGCGCCGAAGGGCGTCCGCTACACACATGGCAATTTTGACGCCCAAGTCCGACTCGTCCGCGACACCTATGGCCTCGTGTCCGGTGAGGTGGATCTCCCGCTCCTTCCGATCTTTGCGCTCTTCAACCCCGCCCTCGGCCTAACCACCATAGTACCCGAAATTGACCCGCGCCGCCCCGCCGCCCTCGACCCCGCGAAAATTGTACAGGCCATCCGGCAGGAAAACGTCACCAACTCCTTCGGTTCGCCCACCCTCTGGGCTAAAATTTCCGCCCACTGCCGCGCCGCCAACGTCACGCTTCCCTCGCTCCGTCGCGTCCTCTGCGCTGGGGCACCCGTCCCCGCCGCCCTTTGGCGCGATACCGCCATGTGGATGCCTAATGGCCGGCTTCACAGCCCCTACGGTGCTACCGAAGCCCTGCCCATCGCCACCATCAGCGACGTCGAAACTATGGCTTTGCAGGACAAATTCGAGGCAGCCCATTCCCCCTCTCGAGCCAACCTCGAGCCCCAACCCTCCACGCCCGGCGGAGCGTGTCTGGGCCATCCGATACGCGAAATCCAAGTCAAGCTCATCGCCCCCACTGACGCCCCCCTCACCACGCTCGCCGACGCCATCGAGCTCCCTCCCAACGAACCCGGCGAAATCATCGTCTCCGGCCCCGTAGTTACCGAGTCCTACGACGGCAATACCGACGCCACAAAGGCAGCCAAGATCCAAGGAACTCACGGCGCGGTCTGGCACCGCATGGGTGACATCGGCTATCTCGACGCCACCGGGGACTTGTGGTTCTGCGGGCGCAAGGCCGAACGGGTCTATACCTCGGCCGGCCCGCTAGATACCGAGCCCTGCGAGCAGGTCTTTCGCGCACACCCCCGGGCCGCCCGCTGCGCCCTCATCGGACTTGGGGAATGCCCCGCTCAGCGCCCCGCGCTGGTTGCCGAGACCACCGTCGCGGACTCCCGCGAAGGCCGCGCCCTGGCCCGTGAACTGCGCGCCCTGGCGCTCACAAGCACGGCCACTGCAGCCATCAAGATTTTTTATTTCCGGGGAAAATTCCCGGTGGACGTCCGGCACAACGCCAAGATCCACCGTCTCACGCTCGCCCGCTGGGCCGCCACCGCCACCGGCTACGAGTCCGATCCCAAACGGTAGGGCCTCCGGACAAATCATGACGCAGGTTCCGTCTGCGTCAAAACACATCCATGCTGATACCTCCAAAGCCGTTTCCGCTCGCGCTCCTTCCGCCATTTCGCGCTTCCGTGATTACCTCTTGAGCCTCTTAGGCTTGATGCATTCCGTCTTCCTTCGTGGTCCAACCTCCCGACTCTGTTTCCGGCTCGCACGTGCTCGTCACCGGCGGCACCGGCTTCCTTGGCCGCCGCCTCGTCGAACGCCTGCTCGCCACCGGCCGCTCGGTTGCCGTGCTCGCACGCACACCCGCGCCCGACCTTGAGCAACGTGGAGTCCGTTTCATCCGGGCCGCGCTCGATGATGACGAAGCCGTCCGCGCCGCGTGCGCCGGGGCGGAGACCGTTTTTCACGTCGCCGCCAAGGTCGGAGTGTGGGGCCGTCCCGACGATTTTTACCGCGCCAATGTCCTCGGCACCGAGGCCGTGATTGACGGTTGCCGCGCACAGGGCGTACGCCACCTCGTTTTCACCAGCACGCCTAGTGTCGTCTTCAACGGCCGCCCGCTCCCCGGAGCCGACGAGTCGCTACCGCTCACGACCGCATGTCCCAGTGCCTACCCGCTCACCAAAGCTGCCGCCGAGCGTCTCGTACTCGCCGCCAACTCGCCCGCGCTTCGCACGGTCGCGCTGCGTCCACACCTCATCTGGGGCGTTGGCGACCCTCATCTTGTGCCGCGCATCCTAGCCGGAGCCCGTGCCGGTCGCCTCCGGATCGTCGGCGACGGGAGAAATCGCGTGGACCTGGTCCACGTCGAGAACGCCGTGGACGCGCACCTTCTGGCCGAGTTCGCGCTCCGCCCGCCCAAAACCCATAGCTCAAACCCCGGAAGCTTGTCCGCCGCAGGCCGCCCGTTCTTCATCACCAACGGCGAGCCCGTGGTTCTCTGGGACTGGATCAACAACCTTCTACGCTCGCTCGGCGAGCCACCCATCGTCAAAAAAATCCCCCTCGCCGGCGCCAACATCCTCGGCGCCGCTTGTGAGTTCGCCTGGCGGACCTTCCGCCTGCGCGGCGAGCCGCCGATGACGCGCTTCATCGCCGCCGAACTGGCGAAAGACCACTGGTTCTCCATCGAGGCCGCCCGCCGGGATCTGGGCTATGTGCCGCGCATCAGCATGGTCGAAGGTACCGCCGAATTGGTCGCATCGCTGAAAAAGTAGCAACTGGATCCGACTGCCCCCCCCGCCTGTGAGCCTCCATGCCTGAAAGGTTTACGGCCCTCTTTGGCGTACAGCCGGGAGGCATTGTCCAGACCGTGCGCAGTGATCCAGCACCGAGCCGTCCATAGCAGCCCAACGCGTGAGAGATTCTCTTTCGGGTACGCCACGCTCGTTCTCGATGAGATTCTCATCAATCTCAATACCAAGATCAGGGCCGTCGAAGTTGCCTTTCAGCACGACATGGCGGGCCTTCATAGTGAGCGGTTTTGTAATGTAGCTTTTCCCGAGATAGCTACGGTCCACTAACATTCCCAATCGTCGGCGGCGATCCAGGCTTCCCAGCGGAGTGTTCCGCACCCGCCTCACCGTCCGGGCCGAAATGCCGCGGTCGCGTGGTCAACAGTTGAGCTAGTTTCGATTGGTGACAGTTGGGGGCTGACAGGCACCCTAACCCATGACCCAGACCCCCGTGCCTCAGCGGCCGGGCTCCCGCATGAGCGTCAAACTCCATTTCAACGGCCTGACTGGCGAAACTAGGCCGGGCATATCGCTTTTCACCAGTGCAGAAAAGCTCGGGATTCCCGTGCCGTCGTCGTGCAACAAGCAGGGCAAGTGCAAGGAGTGCGTGGTTGGGATCACCGAAGGCGCCGAGCTGCTCTCCAAACCCGGCCCGGAAGAGCGGCACCTCAAGCCGCCGTTCCGCCTGTCGTGCTGTGCCCGACCCGTGCAGGCAGAGGGCACGGTGCGCTGCCATACGATGCGGCGCGGGGCAATGAAGATTGAGAAACACGCCTTTGAATTGCCAACCGGCGCTCGGAAATGGGCTCTGGATCCCGCTGTCACACGCGACGGCGACCGCGTTCTGCTCGACGGCACAGAAATTGACCGACGCACCGGGCCGATCCATGGACTGGCGATTGACCTCGGCACAACGACGATCGTCATCCGCCTACTGAATCTGGAAACGGGCGAAGTCATCGCCGACTCATCTTTTGAAAACCCCCAGCGCTTCGGCGGGTCGGATGTGATGGCGCGCATTCAATACGACACGGAAGACCCCACCAAGACGCTCCAGCGCACGCTCATCGGCTACCTGAGCCGTGCCATCCGGGAGTTTCCGGTGGATCCACGCTCAATCTACGAGGTCGTTCTCGCGGGCAACTCAACGATGCGCGACCTGTTTTTTAAGCTCTCGGTCTATTCGATCGGCCAGAGCCCCTACCAGTCGCTCACCGAGTTGGAGCTGGCTGAGGGCAAGCGCACCACGACGAGCCTCGCCGAACCCGCCCGCAAGCTCGGTCTACCCATTCATCCCAATGCGCGCATCTACGGCCTGCCGATCATCAGCGGACACGTCGGGGCGGACGCGGCGGCCTGCATGCTCGCCGTGGACATCGTGAACGAGGAACGCATCGTCGCCGTCATGGACATCGGCACGAACACCGAGCTGATCGTGGGCAACAGGCACAAGGTGCTCGCCGCTTCCTGTCCGGCCGGCCCGGCGTTCGAAGGCGGACAGCTCACGTTCGGGATGCCCGGCCTGCCTGGTGCCATAGAAAAAATCACTATCACGGACGACGGCGCGGTGCATACGACCGTGATCGGCAACGTGCCGCCCGAAGGCATCTGCGGCTCGGGCCTGGTGGACGTGATGAGTGAGCTCCTCCGCACCGGACGCATGAACGCGCTGGGGCGCTTCGAGGAGGGCAATGAGTTCATCGTCGCCACGAACGGGGACCGGCCGATCACGTTCAGCGAGGCCGATGTGAACGCGCTCGCCCAGGCCAAGGGAGCCAACGTCGCCGGCCTGCAAATCGCGTTCGCCGAGTATGGTATCCGCTACTCGGAGCTCGACGTGTTCTACCTCGCGGGTGGCTTCGGCCGACACCTGAACATCGAGGCGTCGAAACGAATCGGGCTGATCCCGAACATCCCCGTGGAGAAAATCGTGCAGGTGGGCAACGCCTCGGTCGAGGGCGCGTGCATCGCGCTACTTTCACGTGCCAAACGCGCCGAATTAGAGCAGCTCGTTCGCCGTGTGCAGCATTGCCGACTGGAAACTCATCCGGGGTTCTTCGATTTCTTCGTCAATGGCTGCCAGTTTGCCCCCGTAGACAACCCGGAGGAGACCGCACACCCATGACCGCCGCCCGCGATCCCGCCCGTCCGCCGTTGGAGGCGCTCGACTTCCGGCCCGCCGTAAACGTGGTGGAGGCCGAATACCGCCGGCTGCTCGGCTACCCGCCGCACCATGCGCCGGGAGAGCGGGCAGACGAACTGGCCGCCTTAGCCCGGCGCTGGTTCGCTAAGCACGGGCGGCCATGGGTCTACGTGCGCGAAGCACAGCTGGAATTCACGGACGGCACGCTGCGGCTCGGCGGAACGGAATTCCGTTCGCCACAGCTGCACGAACATCTGCGTGGGCTGGGGGCAAAGCGTGTGATGCTTGTTGCCGTCAGCGCGGGCCGCGAATGCGAGGAACACGCCCGCCGCCTCTGGGAAGAGGCGAAACCGGACGAATACTTTTTTCACGAAATGTTCGGCTCCGCCGTCGTCGAACATTTGGTCGCGACGCTAAGCGGCCGCATCTGCGACCTGGCTGAGCGCGAGGGCCTGATGGCCGTGCCGCACTACAGCCCCGGCTACGCTGGCTGGGATGTGGCGGAGCAGAACAAGCTGTTCGACCTCATCACGCAGGGCATGGCACAGCCGTTTCCACAGCCGCTGGCGGTACTGTCCAGCGGGATGCTGCGACCGAAGAAATCACTGCTCGCCGTCGTCGGCCTCGCGCCGACTGTCGCGCGCACGCCCCGCGCCGCCCCGGCGGTGCCGTGCGAGGGCTGCGCATTTTCGCCGTGCCAATACCGCCGCCGGCCCTACCGGCATGCCTCCGCCACCGCCGCCGGCAACCTCGGCGCATCCGTGCGACCGGTAACGGGACCTTCTGCCGTACCGCCGGGACCCAAGGCCGGCTACACCGTAAGCGTACGGGCGCTCCGGAAATGGGCCGGCGAACGCGTCCGCCTCGAGCGGCGCGACGACGGCTCGGTCGCCGCGTGCTTCCGTTTCGACGGTACGACCTGCTCGAACTCCGGCCACCCGCTCGCGTTCAACTACACCGTCGCGCTCGGCCCGCCCGAGTCCGGCCGCACCATCCTGCGCGCCGACTGCCGCCCAGCCGAGGGTGACGAGGGCCACCGGCGGATGTGCGCCTACCTCGCCGATGGCGACGGCCTCATGGGCATCATCGCCACCGAGCACCCACTGGTCGGGCGACCGCTGGACGACGTTTTTGGCTGGGCACGCGCCTCGGCCCCGTCCGGCTGCTATTGCAGCGCCGAAAGCCGCACCCACAAATGGGGGCTGGCGCTTGAGGCAATTCACTACACGCTCGCCCACCCCGAGACCCAATTTTCACCACCCACCTCCGCCCTACCATGATCAAGCTCTGCGACATCAATCTGGCCGCCAAAGACAAGCTGCCGCCCGAATTCCGCGACAAGTCCGGCATCGGCGTCCATTACGTGGACGCATTCATCAAGCCGATGAACGTCGCGCTGCCCGACAACGTCCGCGTCGCCTGCAAACGCCGCGGCCTCAAGCTCAACCTCACCGTCGGCAC
>JBAXLL010000073.1:0-7567 GCA_037134835.1 Verrucomicrobiota bacterium | reverse complement strand
CTTTTACTGAATACTTGTGCTCTTTTGAGGGCCGACTTTTGGATGGGCTAGGCACTTACGTGATTTCATCTCCGAGCGAAAGAGCACAAAAAAGAGCACAAGTATTCAGTAAAGGTGCCTTTTCGGCCTGCCATCCTATGCCATATTTTCCTCACGTAAGTCGCTGACGTTCGGGCTAATTCGGGGTAATTCGGGCTTTTTCGGCCCTTTCTGAAAGAGCACAAGTATTGAGCGAAGCTACAAAGTCGTTAAATATCATGGTGCCCGGAGTCGGGGTCGAACCGACACGCCTTTAGAGGGCGCGGGATTTTGAGTCCCGTGCGTCTGCCAATTCCGCCATCCGGGCCGCAGAAGAGCAACAAGCTAGGTTTGCCCGTGAAGTTGTAAATGGAAAATTGGCCGGCTCATTCGGAAGGAGCCGTATTCCTGCCATGGGGCCACTACCCTTGTGTCGCGTAGGACCCAAACCGGCCCGCAGCCCGGTTTGTGCGCCGGCCATGCAGCGCCGGCTTGCGCCGCGCCGGCCGCGCGTTGCACTCGAGGTTCTTTCCCTCCCGCCATGCCTGACTTCCGCGCCCATTGCCTCCCCACCGAACTCGAGCCCCGTGAGCTTCGCCTCACGCCCGAGGAGTCTCACCACCTCATCATCGTGAACCGCGCTGTCGCCGGTGACACGGTAGTCGCGTTTGACGGCCGGGGTGCCGAATGGATTTGCGAACTCACCAAAGACGACCGCATGCACGCCACGCTCAAGGTGCGTTTCGGTCAGCGGGCGAAGCCACTGCCGTTCGAGATCACACTCGGGCAGGCCTTGCCCAAAGGTCCGCATATGGACGCCATCGTCCGCAAGGCCACCGAGCTGGGCGTCGGGCGCATCGTTCCTCTCGAGAGCGAGCGCACCCAAGTTCGCCTCGACGACGAGCGCTCGGGCAAAAAAACCGAAAAATGGCAGACCGCGGCACTGGAGGCCGCAAAGCAATGCGGCAATCCGTGGCTGCCGGAAATCGCGCCCGTGCAGACTGCCGCCGCATACATGGAGGCGGCGCGCGGGTTCGACTTGAAACTCATCGCCAGCCTGCAGCCGGGAGCGAAACCGCTGAAAGGCGTCCTGGCCGCGTTTCAGACCGCGCTGGGCCGGGCGCCGAGAAAAGTGCTCTGGCTCATCGGCCCCGAAGGTGATTTTACCCCGGCCGAATTGAGTCTGGCCAAAAGCACCGGCTTCGACCCGATCACACTCGGCCCCCTCGTGCTCCGTTGCGAAACGGCGGCGATCTACGCGCTCAGCGTTTTGAACCACGAATTGCAAACCGGCTAATGCCAATGTGGGCGCACGTGCTTATGTCGGCACATTGAACGATCGTGTTGACGCCTCGTTGCAATTGACAGACGCTTCCGAGCCTCGGAAGCGGATCAGACTAGGATTCAGTGAGCTCCAGCGTGAATTCCCGATTGGGAGACCCCTGTTCGAATAAGATGCCAAATCAAGGAGTCGCTCATCCCGTGAGTCCGGGGAGCCGACCGGTGCTATCACCGTGCCGCTCGACCCCCTCGACTCCCATGCGATCCATGAGTGAAAGCCAGAGATTCGCCACAGGCATATCCTCCGGATAGACAATATGGCGGCCCGGGTTGAGCGTGCCAGCGCCCCGGCCAGCGAGGATGATTGGGAGGTTCCTGTGGTCGTGGCGCACAGCGTTGCCGTTACCGTTGCCGAAGACGACCATCGAGTTGTCGAGGAGGGTCGCGTCGCCTTCCCGGACGGACTTCATTTTCTCGAGGAAATAGGCGAACTGCTGGACGATGTAATGGTCGATCTGGCAGACCTTCTCGATTTTCTCCGGGTTGCCGGCGTGGTGGGTGAGGCCGTGGTGCTCCTCGGGGATACCGATCTCGTTGTAGGTTCTGCGGCTTTGCTCGATGCCGAGGGTGAAGGTGCTGATGCGCGTCACGTCCTGCTGGATCGCGAGGATCTGAAGGTCCGCCATGAGACGGAAGTGGTCCTTGAAGGTATCGGGGACACGCAATGGCCGTTCCACGCCGGGTGGCAGTTCCTTGATATCCGTGGGAGGCGCCTCCAGCCGGCGCTCAATCTCACGGATTGAGGTAAGATATTCGTCCATGCGACTGCGATCGGCGACGCCAAGTTCGCCACTGAGCCGCTTGAGGCCCTGGCGTGCGAAATCGAGGATGGAGCGGTTGTAGGTCTCCTGCTGGTCGCGCGACTCTCCTTGATGGTCGGAGGCCTTCGCCCGGCCAAACAGCCGGTCGAAGACGATGCGCGGGTTCACCTCCTTGACGGCGGGGGTGGTCTCGTTCCGCCAGGAAACATTGTTGGAGTAAATGCAGGCGTAACCAGGATCGCACGCGCCCTCCATCCTGCCGTAGTCGAGACCCAGCTCCAGCGAGGGAAAGCGCGTGCGGCTGCCCACCGCATTGGCGACGATCTGGTCGGCGGAGATGCCGCAGCGGATATTGTCGGTGACAGTCTTGAGGATCTGGACGTTGGTGAGGTAGCAGCCCATCGCCTTGGCGTGGTCGCCGGCGCTGTCGAGCGTCGCCGGTTTAAGCGCCAGGCCTTTGAGGATGAGGAAATCGTCCTTATGCGGGGCGAGCGGCGCGAGGGTGCGGGAGAAGGTGTAGTCGCGGCCGGCCTGCTCGGGATACCACGAGGCAATTTCCACCCCGTTCGGGATGTAAAGGAAGAGCAGGCGATTGACCGGGGACGCGCCGGCCAGCGTGGACGCGCCGGTGGCGGCGGCGGCCGCCTGACCGCGCACGACGCGCGGCAGCATGGCGTCAAGGAACGGCAGGGCGATGGCGGCACCAAGGCCTTTGACGACGGCGCGGCGGGAAAGGGGCTGGCGGAGGGAGACGTGCATGGGGATCAGGGTTGGGAAATGGGCTGGAGGGCGGACGGGGTCAAAGGATCGAGGGGCGCGTCCTTCGCGCCCGCCAGGGACGGCGGGTTCGCGCTGCCGCGGGCGTGCTGGAAAGGATAGCTCTTCACGAGGCCCAGGATCACGCTGGAGAAACGGTCGCCGTCGGCCTTCACCGCAGCGGCGATCTCGTCCACCGCGCACTTGTCGGTGTCCTCGAGGCCGCGCGCCAGCGCGTAGCTGAGCAACTTCTCCGCGAAGGCGCGGCGGAAGTCGTCCTGCCGGTCGGCCAGAACGGCGCGGAATTCCTTCGGTGTCGTGAATTTCTTTCCGTTGATCGAGCCCGATGCGTCAATCGGAGTGTGGTTGTCCTGCTCGCGCCACGCGCCAAAGCCGTCATAATTCTCCAGCGCAAAGCCATACGGGTCCATCCGGGAGTGGCAGAGGGCGCACTTCGGATCGGCGCGGTGCTGCTCGAAGATTTGCCGCACGGTGCCTTTGAGTTCCACGCCGTCATCAATCTTCAGCGGCGGCACGCCGGGGGGCGGGGGCGGGATTGTCTCGTTGAAGATGTTTTCGAGGATCCATTTGCCCCGGTTCACTGGCGAGGGGCGGCGGGTGGCTTCGCCGCCCTTGACCGCCAGCGGCTTGGCATTGAGCGTGAGGATGCTCGCCTGGGTGAAGATGCCGCCCCGTTTTTCAGGGTCCACCGGCACCTTGCGGAATTCGTCGCCCTCGACGTCGGTCATGCCATAGTGTTTCGCCAGCGTCGCATTCACGAACGTGTAGTCGGCGTTGAGAAAATCCATGATGCTGCGGTCTTCGGTCGCGATGTGTTCAAAAAAGTGCTCGGTTTCGCCCTTCATTGCCTTGAGCAGCTCGGGTGGGCAGTTCGGCGTCTGTTCGAGGCTGCGGATTTCCAGCCACTGGCCCAGGAAGTCGGTCGTGAGCGAGCTCGCCTTGGGGTCGCGCAGCATGCGTTTCACCGTAACCTCAAGGTTCTCGCGCAGTTTGCCATCCTTGGCCAGTTGGAACAGCTCGTCGTCTGGCATACTGGCCCAAAGAAAATACGAGAGCCTGCTCGCCAGCTCAAACTCATTGATCGGATATGGCTTGCCGGTGCCGTCGGGAGCCGGGTCGCGCTCGAGGCGAAACAGGAACGCGGGCGACATGAGCGCTGCTCGCACCGCGAGACCGACGGCCCGCGTTTCCGACTCGCCGTCATGGGTGTAGGCCAGCGCCACGAATTTCATGAGCTGTTCCATTTCCTCGTCGGTCACCGGGCGGCGGTAGATCCGGGGGGTTAGGACCACGAGGATGCGCCGCGCTTTTTCCTGCCAATTGGAGAAATCTGCCGTGAATCCGGCCAACGGGGCGGTGAGCTTGGCCTTGGAGGGGGCCGAACCCTTATTGTCCAGATTGAACGAATACGGCACCACCTTCTCCGCGATCGCGAGGTAGTGCTCAATGTGGACGGGGGAAAGCGTGAGCATGTTGCTGTTGTTGTCGAAGCCTGCGCCGCGGTCGTCCGCCGGCAGGTCTGCGGCCACGTCATAATCCGCCGGCAGGTAGAGGAGATCACGCAGGGTGTTGGCGTATTCGCGATTGTTCAGACGATGGATGATCAGCCGCCCGGGATCGGGCTTTTCGCAGTCGATGGCGAGCATGTCCCGCGTAATCCAGTCCGTCAGCATCGTGCGGTCGGCCGCCGTCGGCTGCCGTTTGGCATCGTCCGGCGGCATTTCCTTGGTGACGATCATCTTCGAGACCTTCCGCCAGAAGGCGGCGTCGGCGGTGGGCCGTGTCCTGGCTTCCGACTCATCCTTGAAACGAAGCAGGATGTCGCCCTCGGGCTTGGTGCCGGCGTGACATTCGGTGCAGTATTTCTCCAAGGCCGGCGCAATCTGCCGCACAAATATGTCGGAGGGCGCGGCATTGGCCGTGGATTGCCCGGCCGCAAAGCGCACCGTGACCAGAAGGGCAAAGGCGGCAGCCGAGAGAAAAGTGGGCGGGCTTCGCATGGGAAAGGGGAAAGAGATACGGCAGCCGGAGGAACCATGAGAAGAAAATTGGATCGATGCAAACCGGAATCTGTGGCGGCGGTCTTCCTTGCCAATGCCTCGTATTGGAACGGGACATAACGCCGTAAGCATGCGGGCTTCCTCGGCAGCAAGAAGCTAGTAGCTGAACTCATCCACGGTCTTCACCGGCAGGTCGGCATGGGCGTTGGCCTTGAAGAACCGCCCAGCATCGTTGAGCCTGCCCTTACCCTGTAACTGCTCGATAGCACGGCAATGCTCTGACACTACAGTAAAAAGGTTGGTAAAGGCCGGAAGGGCCGGCGGTCAGGTGCTCACGTCACCGCCACCAGCGGGCAACTGTCAGGGAGGGGGGCGCGACTCTTCGCACCCGCGACTTCGAGACCTTACACCCGCCTGGGCTGGGCGGCGCTTAGTTCCGCCACGTCCGACGCGCAGCGGCGGCGCTTTTGTCCGCAGCAAACTCACGCATGACCTCCATGCGCTGGCGGGCGTGTTCATCCTCCTCCACCTCGGCGGGAGTGCGAATGGTCTCATGTTTGGTGAGCGCACGGCGCATTTTCGACAACGCCAGATATTCGAGCTGCCGGATGCGCTCGCGCGTAACGTGGAAACGCTGTCCGACTTCTTCCAACGTGAGCTCGTCGCGACCGTCGAGCCCAAAACGCAGCCGGATGATCTCAGCTTCGCGCCGGTCGAGGGCGTTAATCCTCTCGTGCAGGTCGGCGTTGAAGTTTTTGGTCCGCAGGCCGTCGTAGGGATTGACGGCGTTCTCGTCGCTGACGAGGTCGCCGAAGGTCGCGCCGGAGTCGCCGTCCTGGCCGATGGGCGCATCGAGGGAAGCGGGCCTGACACTCACCGACTTGAGGTGCGCGACTTTGGCTGTCGGAATTTGCAGCTCGATCGCCAGTTCCTCGTCCGTCGGTTCGCGACCCAGTGCCTCCGTCAGCTTCATGGCGGTTTTCCGCATCTTGGAGATTTTGTCCACCAGATGTACCGGCAGGCGGATGGTCTTCGACTGGTTGGCGAGCGCGCGCTTGATGGACTGCTTAATCCACCATGCGGCATAGGTCGAGAGTTTGCCGCCCTTGCTCGGGTCAAAGCGTTCGACGGCCTTGATGAGGCCGAGGTTGCCCTCACTGATCAGATCAAGCAGGGGCAGACCGAAATCCTTGTAGTCCATCGCGATTTTCACAACGAGCCGGAGGTTGGCCGATATCATATGATCACGGGCGGCCTTGTCACCGCGACGGATGCGCTTCGCCAGCGCCACTTCCTCCCCAACGGTGAGCAGCGGCGTCTTGCCAATCTCCTGTAAATAGAGGGAGAGATTGCTCCGTTCGCCGTGGGCGATCGGCGGCGCCGCCGGCATCGTGCGTTCGTTTTTTTCCAGAAACGACGGCGGCGCCTCATAGTCGGCGATGGTCGTGGCGGCAGTGGCGGTGGAAACGGCAGCGGCTTCGTCGTCGGCAAACTGGTCGGAGGTTTTGGTTTCTTTGGACATGGCGCGCTTGGGTTGGATTTGCGTGTCGCCGAAAATCAGCCAACGGCGGCATCGGGTTGTAAGGTGTGGGACACTCCCTAGCTTGAGACGTTCCACGTTAAGATAGGTCGTCCACCCTCCTAGATCGACAAAAACGCCGGGATGGTGTGCGACAATGTGGCACAGGACCGTCAGACGAATGGGCCAACTGACACAGAAATACCAATAGACGCGACCGGGCAGCGGTTTATTCCCAACGTCACTTGTGGTCCCACGGCATCTTTACTGTCACTCGAGGGTAGTCCCAAACTTTGAAAATCTCAAACATTTTTCCGGGATTCAGGATGCCACGCGGATCCAACGCACGCTTCACGGCCTGCATCGCGCGCACTTGCGCCGGCGAATGCTGCAACCGCAGAAACGGTGTCTTCGCCAGCCCGATGCCGTGCTCGCCGGAGATCGCACCGCCCAGCGCGACCACCCCGCGCATCAGCGCCTCGCCGGCGGCCGCCGCCCGCTGCCGTTCGTTGGGAATGGCCCGATGATACATGATATTCACATGGAGGTTGCCGTCGCCCAAATGTCCGAAGGTCGGCATGGGCAGACCAAAATCGCGCCGCAGCCGGGCAATCAGCCGCACACCACGCTCGTAGCTGCGGAAAGGGATAACGATATCCTCATTGATCTTGGAATCGGCCAGCCGGAACATCGCAGACGAGCAGCCGCGCCGCACCGCCCAGAGTGCCTCGGCCTCGGCGCGGTTGCGCGCGACCCGCCGGGCCGTCGCTTTCGTCCGCGCCCACGTCAGTACGGTTTTTTTCTGTTCGGCCACCTCGCTCGCCATCCCTGCCAGTTCAATCAGCACAACCGGCCGGCCCGCCTGCCCGGCAAAGACCGCGTGTCCCGATGCGGCCTCAGCACATTGCACGCTCTGCCGGTCGAGAAACTCACAAATCGCCGGCTGTACCCGCTGGGCAAAGAGAGCCTTGACTGCGCGAAAGGCCGCCACTTCGTCCGCAAAGGCCGTCAGCAAGGTCCAGCGCGCGGTGGGCAGGGGAATGAGCTTGAGCGTCGCCTCCGTGACAATACCCAGCATCCCCTCGCTGCCGATCCAGAGGTCGCGCAGGTTGAAACCGGATGAAAATTTCCTCGTGGCCGTGCCCCACGTC